>NZ_LZKC01000303.1:0-29059 GCF_001672685.1 Mycobacterium sp. E2462 | reverse complement strand
CCAGCAGATGCGGCGTGATGCCCGGACGGGCCTTGGCGCGCAACTGATCTCGCTGCTCGACGCCGAACCGGTGCTGTTCGTCGACCACCACGATGCCCAGGTTGTCGAAGTGGACCGCGTCCTGCAGCAGCGCGTGGGTGCCCACGACGATCCCAACCTGCCCGCCGGCGATCTCGGCGCGGACCTGTTTCTTCTGCGCCGCGGTCATCGAGCCGGTGAGCAGCGCGACCCGGGTGGCCGCCCCGCCGTCGCTATCAGCGCCACCCAGCTGACCCGCCATCGCCAACGGGCCCAGCACGTCGGTGATCGACCGAAGGTGTTGGGCGGCAAGGACTTCCGTCGGCGCCAGCAGGGCGCACTGGTAGCCGGCGTCCACCATCTGCAGCATGGCCAAAACGGCGAGGATCGTCTTGCCGGAGCCCACCTCACCCTGCAGCAGTCGATTCATGGGGCGGGTCGCCGCGAGCCCGTCGGACAGCACCGCGAGCACCTCGCGCTGCCCCGCCGTCAGCTCGAAGGGCAGCCGGCCCAACAGCTCGTTGACCAGGCCGTCGGGCCGCGGCGCCGCCGGCGGGCCCGACTCGGACAACTCGCCGTGGCGGCGCGCCACCAGCGCCCATTGCAGCCCCACCGCCTCGTCGAACGTCAGCCGCTGGCGCGCCCGCTGACGCTGCGCGCCGTCCTCGGCGAGGTGCACGGCCCGCAGCGCCTCGTCCTCGGAGATCAGGCCGAGCCCGTCGCGCAGGTCCGCGGGCAGCGGGTCGGGCACCGGATCGAGCACGTCGAGCACCTGGCGGATGCTGGCGAAGATGGTCCAGCTCTGCAGCTTCGCGCTGGCAGCGTAGATGGGAAAGAAGTGGCCCTCGTAGGCCTCGGCGATGTCCTCGCCGCTGGTGGCGTGGGAGGTGTCGGCGATGCTGCGCAGCGAGGCGGTACCCCGGTTGCGCCCGTCCGGGGTTTCCAGCAGCAGAAACGCCGGGTGTGTCAGCTGCATGACGTTGCGGAAGAAGCCGACCTCGCCGGAGAGCATCACCTTGGTACCCGCGGTGAGCTCCTTCTTGATGTAGTTCGCGTTGAAGAACGTGGCGGTCACCTTCGCGCGGCCCGAGCCGAGGGTGATGCGGTGGCACAGCCTCTTCGGGTTCTTCTTCATCGGGAACGTCTCGGTGTCCGAGATGGTGTCGATGATCGTGATGTGCTCGCCCGCCGGCGGCCGCTCGGAGTCGACGCCGTCCGCGCCCCACCGGCTCGCGCCCTCGACGTAGCTGCGCGGGTAGTGGCGCAGCAGGTCGTTGACGGTGCGGATGCCGAACACCTCGTCGAGCAGGTCGGCGACCTTGCCGCCCACGACGAAATCCAGCCGATCGCTCAGCGACACCACGGCTACTCGACCCCGATCAGCAGCGCGTCGCCGTGGTGGCCGGTGCGGTAGGTGACCAGCTCGGTGCCGGGGTGGTGGTCGTGCATGTGCTCTTCGAGGATGTCGCCGACGGCGGCGGCGTCCTCGTCGGTGTCGACGCCCGCGCCCAGCAGCACCGTCACCAGGTCCCCGCCGGACGCCAGCAGCAGGTCGAGCAGGCCGATCGCCGCGCCGGTCACGTCCGGGGCCACGATCAGCACCTCGTCGCCCGCGATGCCCAGGCCGTCGCCCGGCCGGCAGCGCCCCGCCCAGGTCAGCGCGCTCTCGGTCGCGGTACGCACCGACCCGTGCCGCGCCGCCCCGGCGGCCCGCGCCATGGTGTAGCCGTCGTCGACGGCCTGCCGGCCGGTCTCGTGCACCGCCAGCGCGGCCAGGCCCTGCACCATCGACCCCGTCGGGATCGGCACCACGTCGATCCCCCACCCGATGGCCGCGGTGCACCCGGCGACCAGCTCCTCGGCGGCGACGTAGCCGTTGGGCAGCACCATCACCTGCGCGGCGCCCGTGTCGACGACCGCCCGCATCAGCTGGTGTGCGCTGATGGTGGCGACCGCCGTTTCGCGCTGCAAGACGGCGGCGCCCTCGCCGGCGAACAATTCGGCGGCCCCGTCGCCGTCGACCACCGCCAGCACCGCCCGCTCCCGGGTCCAGCCGCCCGCGGGCAGGCCGTTGCTGCCGGAGGTCAGCGCCGAGATCACGATGCGGCTGAGCCGGCCGGCCGCCAGCCCGGCCTCGACGGCGGCGCCCGCGTCGTCGGTGTGCACGTGCACGGAGTAGGTGCGCTGCGCCGACGACGGCGCGGCCGCGATGCCCACGGAGTCGCCCAGTTCCTCGAGCCGGTCGCGCAGGGCGTCGGCCGCGTCGGCCGCGCAGCCGTCCAGGAGGTACATCACCTCGAACTGCGGGGTGGGGCGCTCGGCGGTGGCGGGCTGGGGCTCCCGCGGCGACGGCTCGTAGACCGTGCGGACCGGCGCCGGCCCCGCGACCGTCGACCGCAGCGCGTCCAGCAGCACCAGCAGACCGCGGCCCCCCGCGTCCACCGCACCGGCGTCGGCGAGCACCTCGAGCTGCTCGGGCGTCTTCTCCAGCGCGACCACCGCGGCGTCGCCCGCGGCGACGAGCGCAGCGGGCAGCCCGTCCCCGCCCCGCGCGCAGTCCTGCACGGCGCGGGCGGCCGCCCGCAGCACCGACACGATGGTCCCCGGGATCTCCTCGCCGCCCATCGAGGCGATCACCAGTTCCACCCCGCGCTGCAGCGCGGCCCCCAGGACGTCGACGTCAATGTGGGTCAGTAGCCCGCCGGCGTCGGCCGCGACGGTGGCGGTGACGTCGGCGATGCCGCGCAGGATCTGCGACAGGATGACCCCGGAGTTGCCGCGGGCGCCGTTGAGGGCGCCGGTCGACAACGCCGCCGCCGCGCGGGCGGCGCACCGCGGGCCGGCCTCGGACCCGGGCTTGACCTCGGCTTGCACCTCGGCCAGGGCCGAGCGCATGGTGAACAGCATGTTCGCGCCGGTGTCGGAGTCGGCGATCGGGAAGACGTTGAGGCGGTTGATCTCGTCGATGTGGGTGATCAGGTCGGAGACGGCGGTGTGCGCCCAGTCACGCAGCGTGACCGCGTCCAGCAGGCGGCCCTGCGCGGCAGACGCCGTCGCGCGCGAAGTGCCCACCCGACCCACCTCCTCAAGCCTCCCGACGCGGCCCCCGGTGCGCGCCAGCGTAGCCCGGCGCCACCCGGTCCGGCCCACCTCGACCACCACCCTTCCGGCGCGGCGAGCCGCCCATTGAGCCTAGCCAGCGGTGGCGACGGGGGCGGTGACCGTTTTGGTGGTTGCCACGACAGTCGGTATCCTGATTGGGCCCGGGCGATCCCGGGCCGTCCCGGCCGCTAGATGTGTCCCGCGCGCCGGACCCCCGAGATTTGAGGAGCTTGAACCATGGCCGCTGTGTGCGACATCTGCGGGAAGGGCCCCGGCTTCGGTAAGTCGGTGTCGCACTCCCACCGCCGCACCAGCCGCCGGTGGGACCCGAACGTCCAGACCGTGCACGTCGTGACGCGGCCGGGCGGCAACAAGCAGCGCCTCAACGCGTGCACGTCCTGCATCAAGGCCGGCAAGGTCGTCCGCGGCTAGTCCCGACCCGTCACATGACGACGTGGCCGGCGTCCACCGGCAGCGACACCCCGGTCACGTAGCGCGATCGCGGGCCGGCCAGCCACAGCACCGCCTCGGTGACGTCCTGGGCCTCGACCAGCGGCACGTCGGGCAGCAGCATCTGCGAGACGGCCGGATTCGGGTTCTCCAGCATCCGATTTACCACGAAGTCGTTGAGGATCATCGGCGTCGCCACGCCGCTGGGGTGCACCGAGTTCACCCGAATCTTGTGCGGCGCATAGGCGTTGGCCGCCGAGCGCATCAAGCCGACGACGCCGTGCTTGGACGCGGCGTAGGCGAACATCGCGGCGCTGCCGTCGCCGCCGCGGCCGGTGAGGCCCTGCGACGAGCTGACCAGCACCACCGATCCGCCGCGGCCCTTGGCGACGATCGAGGGCACCGTGGCCAGCAGCGTGTGCCACACGCCCTTGAGGTTGGTGTCGACGATCGTGTTGAACACCGGCTCGGAACCGGCGTCCGGGTCGCCGATCGCCACCACCCCGGCGTTGGCGACCACGATGTCGACGTCGCCCAGTGCGTCGATGCCCGCCCGCACCCCCGCCGTCAGCTGCGCCAGGTCCCGGACGTCGGCGACGACGGGGACCGCCGTGCGGCCCGCCGCGGCGACGAGGCGCACGGTCTCGTCGAGGTCGGCCCTGGTGCCCAGCGCGTACGGGATCGCCGCCACGTCGGAACAGATGTCGACCGCGATGATGTCGGCACCCTGCTCGGCCAGCGCGACGGCGTGGCTGCGGCCCTGGCCGCGCGCCGCGCCGGTGATGACGGCGACCGTGTTGTCGAACTCACCCACGGCTACACCTGCACCTTCGTGCCGGTCTCGCGCTCGGCGAAGTCCACCAGGCGCGCGGCCGTCTCGTAGTCGCAGGCCACCACCGAGCGCCCGATCAGCACCGGCCCGCCACGCAGGCCGAACCTGCCGGTCACGCCGACGAACGCGCCGGGCGACACCGGCTCGCTGATGCAGTACAGGGTGGGCGCCGCGCCCTCGTCGATGTCGTTGGCCAACCGGTCGGCCACCACCTTGACGCCCCGATGCGCCAGCGACTGCAGGCGTGAATCGCCCACGTTCGACAGGTTGGAGGCCACCCAGCCGGGATGGGTGAGCTGGGTGACCAGCGGCGACCGGGCCTCGCGCAGCCGGCGGTCCAGGTCCAGCCCCCACAGCATGACCGTGAGCTTGGACTGCGCGTAGGCGCCCAGCCGGGTCCACTTGTGCCGGCGCAGGTGCAGATCGTCGAGCCGCAGCGTCGCCGACTTGTGCGCGTCGGAGCCGACGTTGATGATCTGGCGGCGCACCTTGGGCAGCAACAGGTTGGTGAGCGCGAACGGCCCCAGCAGGTTGGTGCCCAGGGTCATCTCGAACCCGTCGACCGTTTCCGTGCGCCGGTCGGTGAGCGCCCCGGCGTTGTTGATCAGGATGTCCACCGGCTCGTCGATCTGGGCGGGGAAGGCACGCACCGACTCCAGGTCGGCGAGGTCGAGCTTGGCCACCGACGGGGCGGCGCCGCCGATCGCGGCGATCTCCGCCGCACGTTGCCGGCCCAGCTCGGTGTTGCGCACCGCCATGATCACGTGGGCCCCCGCCTTGGCCAGGGCTCGGGTGGTGCCGAGGCCGACGCCGTTCGTCGCCCCGGTCACGATGACTCGTTTGCCGGTCAAGTTGCCGAGCCGGCTCGGCGTCCAAGGTAACGTCACGGCGACTAAGAGTAATGGGCGGTTCTATGTAAGTTGGGGCTGTTCTGCCAACATGGTCTGCACACCGCACCGCAGCGGGCACAGGAGATGGCTTGGGCATGAGTGACAGCGCGCGCGAAATCACCAACCTGATCTACCGCTACGCCGAACGACTCGACGGCGGTGACCTCGACGGAGTGGCCGCACTGTTCACGCACGGCCGCATCTGCGGAGTGGCGGACGGGCCGCCCGAGACGGTGTTCGCCGGCCCGGCGCGGGTGCGCGAGATGTACGACATGGCCACCCGCCTCTACGAGGACGGCACCCCGAAGACCAAGCACAACACCACCAACGTGCAGCTGGACATCGACGAGGCGGCGGGCACCGCGCGCAGCACGTCGTACTACTGCGTCACCCAAGCCACCCCGACGCTGCCGCTGCAGATCATCGTCACCGGGCATTACCACGACACCTTCCACCGGGTGGACGGCGCCTGGTGGTTCGACAGCCGCACCATGTTCGTCGACCAGGTCGGCGACGTCAGTCAGCATCTGAAGTTCTAGACGCGCGTGGCCCCCGCGAGCGCCGCCGAGGCGGCCTTCGAACCCGCCGCCGTGCTGGCCGACGCCCAGCGCAAGGAGGGCTTGACCGATTGGGGCCCAGGCGATTTCGAGGGCCCGCTGCGGGTTCTGCTGGGCGACTACGCGCGCGCCGACCTCAGCGGCCTCAATGCCCAAGGCGTGCACATCCTGCGCTCGGGGCTGGTGCACAGCCTGCGCATGCGGCTGCGCGCGCAGGAGTGGATCCGTCGGCACCCCGAGATCCTCGACGAGCGGATCACCGCGCCGATCGTTGTCGTCGGGATGATGCGCAGCGGCACCACGCTGCTACAACGGCTGCTGGCCGCCGACGCCCGCCTGGTGTGCGCGTACGGCTGGGAGGTCGTCGAGGTCGCGCCGCGCCTGGACTATCGATTCACCGACGCCCGCGACCCGCGCATCGCCATCAGCGAAGCGCGGGAAGCCAAGTCGCGCGAGCTGGCCCCGGAGTTGTTCGCCATCCACCCGATGTACGCGCGAGAGGCCGAGGAGGAGATCGTCTTCCTCGCCGACGCATTCTTGTCGCACGTGCCCGAATCCGGCGCGCACCTGCCCCGCTACCGCGCCTGGCTCGACGCGCAGGACTTCTCCCCCGCCTACGCCTACCTGCACCGGATGTTGCAGTTCCTGCAGTGGCAGAAGCGGCAACGCGGCGCGCCAATCGGCCGCTGGGTCCTGAAATCGCCGGCCCACCTGGGCTATTTGGACCTGCTGCGCGCGCAGTTCCCCGACCTGCACCTGGTGCACATGCACCGCGACCCGCGCACCACCATCGCCTCCGGGGCGAGCCTGAACGCCACGCTGCACGCCATGAACGCCGATTCGGTGGACCGGCATCGGGTGGGCGCGCAATGGCTGGCGCGGATGGGCTGGACCAACGACCGGGCGATGGCCGTGCGCGACGCCTGGGCAGACGACGAAACCCGGGTCACCGACCTCGGTTTCGACGAGGCGGTGGCCGACCCCCTCGGGCAGGTGGCCCGGGTCTACGCCGCGGTCGGGCTGGCCCTGACCGAACAGGCGGAGGCCGCGATGCGGCGCTGGCTGCGCGAGCGGCCCCGCGAGGCGCCCCGCCCGCCCTACGACCTGGCGCACCACGGCCTGCGGCCCGAGCAGGTCGACGAACGATTCTCGTTGTACAACAAGCGTTTCGAACGATACATCGGAGGAACAGCGCATGCCTGACGACCCGGTCGCGACGGCGTCCCAGCACGAGCAGGAACTGGCCGCCCTCGATCTGATCGAGCATCCCACCGTCAAGGCGGCGTACCGCGATGTGGCGGAACGGTGGCTGGGCCGCGCGAAGGCTTCCGACGCCATGCGCGAGCGGTTCGACGACGCCTTCGCCGAGGTGATGTTCTCGGCGGCGATCTGGTCGTCCAACCAGGACAAGTTGCGCCCGAAGGTGAGCTGCATCACCCGGCTGGCGCACCCGGTGAACGGCCGGCGCATCCCCGGATCACGTTGGGGCATCGACAATCCCGACAGCGTCTACCGGGTGATCCCGATTTCGGGCGACGAACGCTACGAGATCCACGGCCGCGTCGGCGAGCATCGCATGACCGAGAACTACTTCACGCTCTGGGACGCGCACATGGGCACCGTCGCCGTGCTCAACGGGCGCACCATGGCGGTGGACTCCGACGGCGGTTACACGATCACCGTCGACGCCGATCCCGCCAACGGCCGGCCCAACCACGTACAGACCACGGCTCAGGCCCACGAGTTCTACATCCGCGACGTCCTGCTGGACTGGGGCCGTGACGACCCCAATCACATCGAGGTACGGCGGCTCGGCGGGGCGCCGGCGACCCCCGCCCGCACCCGCGACGAGCAGGCCGAGGCGACCGCGGCCATGATGGCGTACTTCGCGGACTTCACCGGCAAACTCAGCCACGGCGTCTACAAGATGCCGGCCAACCATTTCGACCTCGCCTGGTCGGCGGACAAGGTCGGCGCCATGCGCAACCAGGTGTACGTGTTGGGGCGCGTCGACCTCGAACCCGACGAGGCGTTCGTGGTGGACCTCGACGACGGGGGCGCCGAATACTTCACCGTCCCGCTGAGCAACGTCTGGGGCACCACGCTGGACATCGTCGACCGCACCGGCAGCCTCAACAAGGCGCAATCGGTGCGGGGCGACGACGGCACCTACACCTACGTGATCTCGCCGACCGATCCCGGCGTCGCGAATTGGATCGACTCCGACGGCCTGCGGGAAGCCATCTTGACGCTGCGAATGGCCGAGTTCGGCGAGGCGGGCCCGCGCGAGGGCCTAGGCGCGCGCGGCCGGGTGGTCAAGCTGGACCGGCTCGACGCCGAGGTGCCGCACCTGCCGCGGGTGACCGCGCAGCAACGGGCGACCGAACTGGCCGAGCGCCGAGCGGCGTATCTGCGGCGCCTGCCGGAAGGGACGGCCTGAGATGTCGCGATGGCTCATCACCGGCTGCTCGACCGGCTTCGGCCGCGAAATCGCCCGCGCCGCACTGCAAGCCGGGCACAGCGTGGTGGTCACCGCGCGGCGGGCCGAGGCGGTACGCGACTTCGTCGACGAGTTCGGCGACCGGGCGGTCGCGGTGGCGCTCGACGTCACCGATGCCGGCCAGATCGCCGGCGCCGTCGCGGCGGCCGAGCAGGCGTACGGCGGCATCGACGTCCTGGTCAACAACGCCGGCCACGGCTACCTGTCGGCCGTCGAGGAGGGCGAAGACGCCGAGGTTCGAAAGCTGTTCGACGTCAACTACTTCGGTGCCGTCGACATGATCAAGGCGGTGCTGCCCGCCATGCGCGCCCGCGGCTATGGGCACATCGTCAACATCTCCTCGATGACGGGGCTGGTGGCCAACCCGCCCAACGCGTACTACTCCTCGACCAAGTTCGCGCTGGAGGCGGTGTCCGAGGCGCTGGCCGCCGAGGTGCGTCCGCTGGGCATCAAGGTCACCGCGATCGAGCCGGGCGCCTTTCGCACCGATTGGGCCAGCAGGTCCATGAAGGAGTCCGGCACCCCGATCGCCGACTACGCCGACGTCAAGGCGCGCAAGGACCTGATCAAGCAGTTCGCCGACCACCTGCCCGGCGACCCGCGCAAGGTGGCCGAGGCGGTGCTGCTGGTGACCACTCTCGACGAGCCGCCGCTGCGGCTGCTGCTGGGACGCGACGTGCTCAAGGCGATGCGCGACAAGATCGCCGCCCTCTCGGCGTCCATCGACGAATGGGAAGCCGTCACCAAGAACGTGAACTTCGAGGGCGGCTAGCCGTCAGGGCAGCCGCCAATCGATCGGCTCCGCGCCCAGCTCGGTCAGCAACTGGTTGGCCCGGCTGAACGGGCGCGACCCAAAGAACCCGCGCGACGCCGACAGCGGCGACGGGTGGGGTGACTCGATCGCCACGCAATTCCCCTCGGCCAGAATCGGTTTCAGGGTGGACGCGTCGCGGCCCCACAGGATCGCCACCAGCGGCTGCGAGCGGGCGGTCAGGGCGCGGATGGCGCACTCGGTGACCGCCTCCCAGCCCTTGCCGCGGTGCGAGGCGGGCGCGCTCGGCCGCACCGTGAGCACCCTGTTGAGCAGCAGCACGCCGCGCTGCGCCCAGGGCGTCAGGTCGCCGCTCGACGGCGTCGGGTGACCCAGGTCGGCGGTGTACTCGGTGAAGATGTTGGCCAGGCTGCGGGGCACGGGCCGCGCCTCCGGCGCCACCGAGAAACTCAGCCCCACCGCGTGTCCCGGCGTGGGGTACGGGTCCTGGCCCACGATCAACACCCGAACCTCGTCGAAGGGAAAGGTGAACGCGCGCAACACGTTCGGGCCCGCCGGCAGGTAGCGGCGCCCGGCCGCGACCTCGGCGCGCAGAAACTGTCCCAGCTGGGCCACCTGGTCGGCCACCGGCGCCAGCGCCGCCGCCCAGCCCTGCTCGACGAGTTCGTCCAGCGGCCGGGCCGTCACCGCGGCCCCGCCTCGATCGGGGTGACAATCACCGCGCCACCCTACTGGTAGGACTGCCAGCCGGCGTATCCGTCCCACTCCCGGTCGTCGACCAGCACGCCCGCCGGCCCGTCGACGACCCGCCCGATCTCGCGCCAGCCAGGCGGCGCGGCTCCGGCGAAACACGCCACCAGCGCGTGGTCCTCGCCGCCGCCCAGCACCCACGCCCACGGGTCGGCGCCGGTCGCGGCCGCGGCCGCGGCAACGGCCTCCCGGTCGGCGGCCAGCGCCGCCGTCGACAGGTGCAGCGCCACGCCGGACGCCTCGGCGACGTGCCGCAGGTCGGCGACCAGGCCGTCGGAGACGTCGATCATCGCCTGCGCGCCCGCGGCCGCCGCCACCGCGCCCTGACCGTAGGGCGGCTCGGGCACCAGGTGCCGGCGGCGTAACTCCTCGAAGCCATCGATACCCTCGATACCATCGATACCGTTGTCCCACAACGCGAATCCGGCCGCCGAGCGGCCCAGCTCGCCGGCGACGGCGAGCACAGAACCGTCCGTCGCGCCCGAGCGCGGCACCGGCGCGCGGCCGTCCAGCTCGCCGAGCACCGTCACCGCGACCACCCACTGCGGGCAGCCGACCAGGTCCCCGCCGGCGATGCCGGCGCCCACCCGCTGCGCCTCGTCCCACATGCCGTCGACCAGGGCGTCGACGTCGGCCACCGCCGTGTCGCCGGGCGCGCCGAAGCCGACCACGAAAGCCGTTGGGCGCCCGCCCATCGCCTCGATGTCGGCGGCGTTCTGGGCGATGGCCTTGCGGCCGACGTCGTGGGGCGCCGACCAGTCCAGCCGGAAATGCCGGTCCTGCACCAGCATGTCGGTCGACACCAGGACCCGGCCGGCACCGGCGGACACCAGCGCCGCGTCGTCGCCGGGCCCGAGCAGCACGGCGGGCGGCTGGCGGCGGCCCCGCACCAGCCCCTCGATGACGCCGAACTCGCCGGCCTGGCGCAGGGTCGGCGCGTCGCCCGAGTCGTCCTGCACGCCACCTCCTTCGAGCCCGTCGAGCCCGTCGCGGGGCGCGGCCGCCCGCCCGGCCTGCGGTACGTTGGACCCCTGCCGATGCGGGCGGACCGCGCCAGTCTAGAAGACGGTCGCGCGAACGGAAGGGCGGTGATGGGCGGTTCGGACGCCGACGCGGGGCCGCCCCGCGCGGCCATCATCGCCGCGGTGGTGCTGGCCCTCGTCGCCGTCGGTGTCGTGCTGGCCGTCGCGGCGACCCGGGAGGCGCCCCCGCAGCCGGTCGCCGTGGCCGACGTCCCGGCGCCGCAGGCCGACGACGCCGCCTGCCAGGCGCTGACCGGGGCGCTGCCGCAACGGCTCGGCGACTACCAGCGCGCGGCCGTCGCCCAGCCCGCGCCGCACGGCGTGGCCGCCTGGCGGGCGGGCCAGGACCGTGACCCCGTGGTGCTGCGCTGCGGGCTCGAGCGCCCGGCCGAATTCGTGGTCGGCTCCCCGATCCAGGTCGTCGACCGGGTGCAGTGGTTCCAGGTGCGTTCCGAACAGCAATCCGCCGGTGACGTCGGCAGGGCCACCTGGTACACGGTGGATCGCCCGGTGTACGTGGCGCTCACCCTGCCGTCGGGCTCGGGCCCCACGCCCATTCAGCAGCTCTCCGAGGTGATCGACCACAGCATCGCCGCCGTGCCGATCAACCCGGCCCCGGCGCGCTGAGCGGCTAGCGCAGCCCCACCCCGCGCGCCAGCGCCGTCTCCACCATGGTCGCCAGCAGCGTGGGGTAATCGACACCGCTGGCCGCCCACATGCGGGGGTACATCGAGATCGTGGTGAAGCCGGGCATCGTGTTGATCTCGTTGAGGACGGGCCCGTCCTCGGTGAGGAAGAAGTCGACGCGGGCCAGCCCCTGGCAGTCGACCGCCGTGAACGCGCGGATCGCGAGTTGCCGCACGCTGGCGGCGATGTCGTCGTCCACCTTGGCCGGGACGTCCAATTCGGCTGCGTCGTCGAGGTATTTGGTCGCGAAGTCGTAGAACGAATCCTCGCGGCCGCGGACGCCGGCCACCCGGATTTCCCCCACCGTGCTGGCTTCGATTGTGCCGTCGGGCATTTCGAGGACGCCGCACTCCAGCTCGCGGCCGACGATCGCCGCCTCGACGATGACCTTGGGGTCGTGTCGCCGCGCGTGGGTGATGGCATCGTCGAGCTGGTCCCAGCCGGTGACCCGGCTGACGCCGATCGACGAGCCGCCGCGGGCCGGCTTGACGAAGACCGGCAATCCCAGCCGCTCGCGCTCCTCGGCCCGCAGCGTGGCCCGCGTCGGGCGCAGCACCGCGTACGGGCCCACGGGCAACCCCTCGGCGGCGAACAGCTTCTTGGTGAACTCCTTGTCCATGCCGGCGGCGCTGGCCAGCACGCCGGCGCCGACGTAGGGCACCCCGGCCAGTTCGAGCAGGCCCTGCACGGTGCCGTCCTCCCCATAGGGGCCGTGCAGCACCGGGAACACCACGTCGACCGACGCCAGCACCTCGCCGGCGCCGCCGCTCAGCGAGACCAGTTGGCCGCTGCGCCGCGGGTCGGCGGGCAACGCCAGCTCGGTGCCCGAGTCGGAACTCACCTCGGGCAGCCGCCGATCGGTGATCGCCAGCGCCGCCGGGTCACCGTCGGTGAGCACCCACGACCCCTGCGGGGTGATGCCGATCGGGACCACGTCGAACCGCTCCGGATCGAGGTTGCGCAGGATGCTGCCCGCGGACACACACGAGATGGCGTGCTCGTTGCTGCGGCCCCCGAAGACGACGGCGACGCGCACCCGCTCACCCGGGGTCCCCGGGCGCGGCGTCGGCCGGTCGCTGGCAGTCACAATGTCAAGAGGCTACCGGGTCAGTCATTCCGGCTTGGTGCTGCGGCCCAGCAGCAGCGCCATCGCCTCGTCCACCGACAACCCCTTGTGGCAGACCCGGTGCACGGCGTCGGTGAGCGGCATCTCGACGTCGTAACTGGACGCCAGCGCCAGCACCGACTCGCACGACGTCACGCCCTCGACGACGTGCCCGTCGCCGCCGTCGGGGCTGCCCCGCAGGATCGAGCCGACGGTCTCGCCCCGCCCGAGCCGCTCACCGAACGAGCGGTTGCGCGAGTGCGGCGACGTGCAGGTGGCCACCAGGTCCCCCACGCCGGCCAGCCCGGCCAGGGTCGCGCCCTTGGCGCCCAGCGCGATCCCCAGCCGCATGATCTCCGCGAGGCCGCGGGTGATGATCGCCGCGGCGGTGTTCTCGCCGAGGCCCACCCCCACCGCCATGCCGCAGGCCAGCGCGATGACGTTCTTGCACGCCCCGCCGATCTCGGTGCCCACGACGTCGCTGTTGGTGTACGGGCGGAAGTAACCGCTGTTGAGCATCCGCTGCAGGGCAACCGCCCGCCCGGAGTCGTTGGACGCCACCACCGTCGCCGCCGGCTGGCACAGGGCGATCTCGCTGGCCAGGTTGGGCCCCGAGATCACCGCCACGTGCCCGGGGTCGACGCCGGTCACCGACACGATGACCTGGCTCATCCGCATCAGGGTGCCCAGCTCGATGCCCTTGGCCAGGCTCACCAGCGTCGCGCCGTCGCGCAGTAGCGGTGCCCAGGCCTCCAGGTTGCCGCGCAGCGTCTGCGCCGGCACGCCCAACAACACGGTGGTGGCGCCGGCCAGGGCCTCCTCGGGGTCGGCGGTGGCGCGGATGCCCGTCGGCAGCGGCGTGCCCGGCAGATAGTCCGGGTTGTATCGGGTCTCGTTGATGCGCTGGGCGATGTCGGCGCGGCGTGCCCACAGCGTCACCCCGGTCTCTGGGCCGCCCGCGTCGGCCAGCACCTTGGCCAGCGCCGTGCCCCACGCCCCGGCACCCATGACCGCGACGGCGCCTCGCGAACTCGTCATCCAGCACCCCCGGTCGTCGGCCGAAATCCGCACGCGGCACGTGCGGCCGCTACACCCTAGATCAGCGCCGACGGGGCCGTCACGCGAGTGCGCGGGGCGCGGCTCGCGCGCGCGGCGCCGCTGGCAGGATGACGTGCATGAGCGGCACGCGCACCGACGGCGCGGGACACGGCCCCGAAGCGGGCACCCGAGATGTCGCCCTCGTCATCGCCGTCAAGCGGTTGTCCGCGGCCAAGACCCGGCTGGCCCCGGTGTTCCCGGCACCCGCCCGCGAGGCTGTCGTGCTGGCCATGCTGATCGACACCGTCACCGCCGCGCGCGGCGCGCGCGGGGTCGGCTCGATCACCGTCATCACCCCCGACGACGCCGCGGCCGCCGCGGCCACCGAGCTGGGCGCCGCGGTGCTGGCCGACCCGACGCCCGCCGGGCATCCCGACCCGCTGAACAACGCGCTCACCAGTGCGGAGAGCGCGCTGCGCGGCTCTTATGCCAATATCGTTGCGCTGCAAGGGGATTTACCCGCATTGCAGTCCCAGGAGCTGGGCGAGGCGATCGCCGCCGCGCGCCATCACCGGCGCAGCTTCGTCGCCGACCGGACGGCCACGGGAACCGCGGCGCTGTTCGCGTTCGGCGGCCCGCTGGATCCCCGGTTCGGCGCGGATTCGGCGGCACGGCACCGCCGTTCGGGCGCCATCGAGCTGACCGGCGCCTGGCCCGGGCTGCGCTGCGACGTCGACACCTCGGCCGACCTGGCGGCCGCGCGCCGCCTGGGCGTGGGCGCGGCGACCGCGCGGGCCGTCGCGCGGCACTGAGCGCGGCGACGCGAGGCAAGCTGTCGTGCCGGTGAACGTCGGCCCAACGGCGAATGGATGTCCGCCGTGAGCTAGCAGGGCCGCCGCGTCATCTGCAACGATCGCAGGGTGACTGAAACCGAAGCGCAGGCGCGACCCGAAGAGAACGTGTGGCATGCAGGCGACTCGGCCGTCGGCGCACCACCGGCCGCCACCCCGGCCGCGCTCACCGACCTGCCGGAAGACCGTTACCTGAACCGGGAATTGAGCTGGCTGGACTTCAACGCCCGCGTGCTGGCGCTCGCCGACGACAACTCGCTGCCGCTGCTGGAGCGGGCCAAGTTCTTGGCGATCTTCGCCTCCAACCTCGACGAGTTCTACATGGTGCGCGTCGCCGGGCTCAAGCGCCGCGACGAGATGGGGTTGTCGGTGCGGTCCGCCGACGGCCTGACCCCGCGCGAGCAGCTGGCCCTCATCGGTGAGCAGACACAGCACATCGCCACGCGGCACGGCCGGGTGTTCCTCGACTCCGTCCGGCCGGCGCTGGCCGAAGAGGGCATCCACATCGTCACGTGGACCGACCTCAACGACGACGAGCGCGACGAACTCTCCCGGTACTTCATCGAACAGGTCTTCCCGGTGTTGACGCCGCTGGCCGTCGACCCCGCGCACCCCTTCCCGTTCGTCAGCGGCTTGAGCCTCAACCTCGCCGTGACGGTGCGGCAGCCCGAGGACGGCAGCCAGCACTTCGCCCGGGTGAAGGTGCCCAACAACGTCGATCGTTTCGTCGAGCTCACGAACCAGTCCGAGGACGGCGACGGGCCGACCATCATCCGGTACCTGCCGATGGAGGAGCTCATCGCGGCGTTCCTGCCGGATCTGTTCCCGGGCATGGAAATCGTCGAGCACCACGCGTTCCGCATCACCCGCAACGCCGACTACGAGGTCGAAGAGGACCGCGACGAGGACCTGTTGCAGGCGCTGGAAAGGGAGTTGGCGCGCAGGCGATTCGGCTCGCCGGTGCGGCTCGAGATCGCCGACGACATGACCGAGAACATGCTCGAGTTGCTGCTGCGCGAACTCGACGTGCACCCCGGTGACGTCATCGAGGTGCCGGGGCTGTTGGACCTGTCGTCGCTGTGGCAGATCTACGGCGTCGACCGGCCCGCGCTGAAGGACCCGGCCTTCGTCCCGGCGACCAGTCCCGCGTTCGTCGACCGGGAGACTCCGCGGAGCATCTTCGCGACGCTGCGCGAAGGCGATGTGCTGCTGCATCATCCGTACGAATCGTTCTCCACCAGCGTGCAGCGCTTCATCGAGCTGGCCGCCGCCGATCCCAACGTGCTGGCGATCAAGCAGACGCTGTACCGCACGTCCGGTGATTCGCCGATCGTGCGGGCGCTCATTGCCGCCGCCGAGGCGGGCAAGCAGGTCGTGGCCCTGGTGGAGATCAAGGCGCGCTTCGACGAGCAGGCAAACATCCGGTGGGCCCGCACGCTGGAGCAGGCGGGCGTACACGTCGTTTACGGCTATGTCGGCCTCAAGACGCACTGCAAGACCTGCCTCGTGGTACGCCGCGAAGGGTCGGCCATCCGGCGCTACTGCCACATCGGGACGGGTAACTACAACGGCAAGACGGCGCGGCTTTACGAGGACGTCGGCCTGCTCACCGCCTCGCCCGAGATCGGTGCGGACCTGACGGACCTGTTCAATTCGCTGACCGGCTATTCGCGCAAGGTGGCGTACCGGAATCTGTTGGTGGCGCCGCACGGCATCCGCACCGGCATCATCGAACGCGTCGAGCGTGAGATCGCCGCCCACGGCGAGCACGGCGGCGGACGGATCCGGATGAAGATGAACGCCCTCGTCGACGAGCAGGTGATCGACGCGCTGTACCGCGCCTCGCGCGCCGGCGTGCGGGTCGAGGTGGTGGTCCGCGGCATCTGCGCGCTGCGCCCCGGCGCGGAAGGCTTCTCGGAGAACATCGCGGTCCGCTCGATCCTCGGCCGCTTCCTGGAACACTCGCGGATCATGCATTTCACATGCCAGAACGAATTCTGGATCGGTAGCGCCGACATGATGCACCGCAACCTCGACCGTCGCGTCGAGGCGCTGGTTCAGGTCAAGGATCCGCGGCTGACGCCCTACCTGAACGACCTGTTCGAGTCCGCCCTCGATCCCTCGACGCGGTGCTGGGAGCTCGGTCCCGACGGCCAGTGGATCGCGTCGCCGCAGGCGGGTCATTCGGTGCGGGATCACCAAGTATCTTTGATGGAGCGGCACCGCACTCCCTAGCGCTGCGTGGTGTTTTCGGGAGGCCTTTGCGGCCGCACCACGATTGTGCGTGCGGCCGAAACCGAATTGATCTGCAGGAGTTGAGGTGCCGTCTCAGAACTCGTCCGCCGCGCGGCGCTCGGGAAGCCGGATCGTCTACGCCGCGGGCGCGGTGTTGTGGCGGCCGGCCGGTGACGCGACGACCGAAGCCGACCTCGAGTTCGCCGTGATCCACCGGCCGCGCTACGACGACTGGTCGCTGCCCAAGGGCAAGGTGGACCCGGGCGAGACCGCCCCGGTGGCCGCGGTGCGCGAGGTGCTGGAGGAGACCGGCCAGCACGCCATCCTGGGCCGGCGCCTGGACAAGGTGAGCTACCCGATCGATCAGGGCGTCAAGAAGGTCTATTACTGGGCGGCGCGCAGCGCCGGCGGAGAGTTCACGCCGAACAAGGAAGTCGACGAGTTGGTGTGGCTGCCGGTCGACGACGCGCTGGGCAAACTGACCTATTCGCACGACCGAAAGTTGTTGCGGCAGTTCGGCAAAAAGCCCGCCGACACGCGCACCGTGCTGGTGGTCCGGCACGCGACGGCCGGCCGCAAGTCACGCTTTTCCGGCGACGACGCCAAGCGACCGCTGGACAAGCGGGGGCGCGCGCAGGCCGAGGCGCTGGTGGCGCAACTGCTGTCGTTCGGCGCCAGCGAGGTCTACGCGGCGGACCGGGTCCGCTGCCACCAGACCGTGGAGCCGCTCGCGGAGGAGCTGGGCGTGACGGTGCACAACGAGCCCGCCCTCACCGAGGAGGCGTACGCGAAAAGCCCGAAACGCGCGCGACACCGGATGCTGGAAATCGCTGAGACAGCGGGCACGCCGGTGGTCTGCTCGCAGGGCAAGGTAATCCCGGACCTTATCGAGTGGTGGTGCGAACGCGACGGCGTGCGCCCCGACAAGGCCCGCAACCACAAGGGCAGCACCTGGGTGCTGTCGCTGTCCGGCGGCCGCCTGGTGGCGGCAGACCACATCGGCGGGGCGCTGGCCGCCAACGTGCGGGCTTAGGGCCCTCGGCGGCGCATCGGCCGCCAACGTGCTGGCTGCACACACGAATACCCTTCGGGGGCACCACTGCCGCCCGAAGGGTATTCGCGTCTGGTTATTCGCCCGCGCTACTTGCGGCCACGACGCGTGGTCGTGGCGGCGGTCTTCTTGGCGGGAGCCTTCTTGGCCGGAGCCTTGGTTGCAGCCTTGGTCGCCGTCTTCTTCGCCGGGGCCTTGGTCGCGGCCTTCTTGGCCGGGGCGGCCTTGGTCGCCGTCTTCTTGGCCGGGGTGGCCTTGGTCGCCGTCTTCTTGGCCGGGGTGGCCTTGGTCGCCGTCTTCTTGGCCGGAGCCTTGGTTGCGGCCTTCTTGGCCGGAGCCTTGGTCGCGGTCTTCTTGGCGGCGGCGGTGCTGGTGGTCTTCTTCGCCGGCGCCTTCTTGGCGGCGGTCTTCTTGGCCGCGCCGGTCGCCACCACGCCACGCTTGACGGCGGGGCCTTCCGACGGGAGGCGCTGTGCGCCAGAGACAACCGCTTTGAATTGCGCGCCGGGACGGAACGCCGGGACGGACGTCGGCCTTACCTTCACCGTTTCACCGGTCCGCGGATTCCGGGCGACGCGCGCCGCGCGGCGCCGCTGCTCGAACACACCGAAGCCGGTAATGGTGACGCTGTCGCCCTTGTGTACCGCACGCACAATGGTGTCGACAACGTTCTCGACCGCAGCGGTCGCCTGCCGACGGTCCGTGTTCAACTTCTGTGTGAGCACATCAATGAGCTCTGCCTTATTCATCAATCCCTCCGACGCTAGTGGTCCTCGATTTTGAACCGACTAGTGGACACGGTAAACCCTCACCCAGCAAATTTCCAAGAGCCACGCGCAATTTCAGAGCAATGCGGGCTTCGTTTTCGCAATCCGGTTGCCGCCCTTGACCGGTGGAGGGACCCGAAAAGCGCGTCGGTTAGTCAGGCGAGGCAACCGATATTTTGCCCCCGCCGGGCGGTTAGGCGCTGGGCACGGTGCGCGGTTTCCAGTCCGGATACGCCGCTTCGAACGACTCGATTTTGTCGAGTTTCCGCAGCGTAAGGCCGATATCGTCGAGTCCTTCCAGCAGCCGCCAGGCGGTGTGGTCGTCAATCGTGAACGGCAGCACCGTCGTTCCCGCGGTGATAATTCGATCTTGAAGATTGGCAGTGATTTCCAGGCCCGGGCTCTGTTCGATCAGCTTCCAGAGAAGTTCGACACCATCTTGAGAAACTTCGGCGGCCAACAGCCCCGCCTTGCCGGCGTTGCCCCGGAAAATGTCACCGAACCGAGACGAGATGACCACCCGGAAGCCGTAGTCCATCAGCGCCCACACCGCGTGCTCGCGCGACGAGCCGGTCCCGAAATCGGGCCCCGCCACCAGCACTGACCCCCGGTCAAAGGGACTGAGGTTGAGGATGAATGACGGGTCGGACCGCCAGCTGGCGAACAGCCCGTCCTCAAATCCGGTTCGGGTCACCCGTTTCAGGTAGACCGCCGGAATGATCTGATCGGTATCCACATTGGACCGGCGCAGCGGCACACCGATACCGGTGTGGGTCACAAATGCTTCCATGCTCATTCCTTCCGTGACGATCCGTCAGCTCAAATCAGCGGGAGCGGAAAGCGTGCCGCGAACCGCCGTGGCGGCGGCCACCGCCGGAGAAACCAGGTGCGTGCGGCCGCCCTTGCCCTGGCGCCCTTCGAAGTTGCGGTTCGACGTGGCCGCGCACCGCTCCCCCGGCGCGAGCTGATCGGGATTCATTCCCAAGCACATCGAGCAGCCGGCCTGGCGCCATTCGGCGCCGGCGGCGGTGAAAACCTCGCCCAGACCTTCGGCTTCGGCCTCAGCGCGCACCCGCATGGAGCCGGGCACGACGAGCATCCGCACGCCCGGCGCGATTTTGCGGCCGCGCAGCACGTCGGCGACCACCCGCAGATCTTCGATGCGGCCGTTGGTGCACGAGCCCACGAATACGGTGTCGACCGCGATGTCTCGCATCGGCATACCCGGTTGAAGGCCCATGTATGCCAAGGCTTTCTCGGCGGCCTGCCGCTCGCCGTCGTCGGCCATCAGCTCCGGATCCGGCACGGCCGCGGACAGCGGCACGCCCTGGCCGGGGTTGGTGCCCCACGTCACGAAGGGGCTCAGCGAGGCGGCGTCCAGAAACACCTCGGTGTCGAAAACGGCGCCGGCATCGGTATGCAACTGCTGCCAGTACGCCATGGCCGCGTCCCACTGCGCGCCCGTCGGCGCGTGCGGCCGGCCACGCAGGAACGCGTAGGTGGTCTCGTCCGGGGCCACCATGCCCGCGCGGGCGCCGGCCTCGATGCTCATGTTGCAGACCGTCATGCGGCCCTCCATCGACAGCGATTCGATGGCGCTGCCGCGATATTCGATGACGTGGCCCTGACCGCCGCCCGTGCCGATCTTGGCGATCAGCGCCAAGATGATGTCCTTGGCCGTCGCGCCGGCGGGCAATTCCCCGTCGACGTTGACCGCCATCGTCTTGAAACGGCGCAGCGGCAGCGTCTGGGTCGCCAAGACGTGCTCGACCTCCGAGGTGCCGATACCCATCGCCAGCGCCCCGAAGGCGCCGTGCGTGGACGTGTGGCTGTCGCCACAGACGACGGTCATGCCCGGTTGCGTCAGGCCCAATTGCGGCCCGACGACGTGCACGATGCCCTGCTCGATGTTGCCCATGGGGTAGAGGCGCACGCCGAACTCGGCGCAGTTCCGCCGCAGGGTGTCGACCTGGGTGCGCGACACCGGGTCCGCGATGGGTTTGTCGATGTCCAGGGTGGGAACGTTGTGGTCCTCGGTGGCCAGCGTCAGGTCCGGGCGCCGCACCGGGCGCCCGGCCAACCGCAGCCCGTCGAACGCCTGCGGGCTGGTGACCTCGTGCACCAGGTGCAGGTCGATGTAGATCAGGTCGGGCTCGGCGTCCCCGCCCGCCGCCACAACGTGGTCCTCCCAGACTTTTTCGGCCAGGGTGCGCGGCCCGCGGGCCGAGCTGCCGTCAGAATTCATCGCAACCGCCTCTATTCACCTCGCCAGCGGCTCGCCAGACCGAATGGGCTGTTGATCTCAGAATGCGAGACGCTAGTATCTCCTTGTGAGACAGCATAGCGGCATCGGCGTCTTGGACAAAGCGGTCGGTGTTCTGCACACCGTCGCCCAATCACCCTGCGGGTTGGCGGAACTGTGCGAACGGACCGCGCTGCCGAGGGCCACCGCCTACCGGCTGGCCGCGGCGCTGGAGGTGCATCGCCTGCTGGCGCGCGACGACGAGGGGCGCTGGCGGTTGGGACCCGCGGTCACCGAACTGGCGGCGCACGTCAACGACCCCCTGCTGGCCGCCAGCGCGTCGGTGTTGCCGCTGCTGCGCGAGACCACCGGGGAAAGCGTGCAGCTCTATCGCCGGGAGGGCACCGACCGGGTCTGCGTGGCGGCCCTGGAACCCGCTGCGGGGCTACGCGATACGGTTCCGGTCGGTGCGCGCCTGCCGATGACGGCGGGGTCGGGGGCCAAAGTGCTTCTGGCCCATAGCGACGCCGCCACCCAGAAGGCCGTTCTGCCCGCGGCGAAATTCACCGAGCGAACGCTGGCCGAGGTGCGCCGCCGCGGCTGGGCGCAGAGCGTGGCAGAACGCGAGCCCGGGGTGGCCAGCGTGTCGGCGCCGGTGCGCGACGGTCGCGGCACCGTCATCGCCGCCATCTCGGTGTCCGGCCCCGTCGACCGAATCGGCCGGCGACCAGGAGCGCGCTGGGCCGCCGACCTATTGTCAGCGGCCGAGGCGCTCACCCGCCGCCTCTAGCCGCGACGCGCCGAATTTTCCTCGCCCGCTGGTCAACCGCGTCGCCGGGGCTGACAGACTGACCGCCATGGGAACCAATCAGCGCGCGAGCATCGTGATGTCCTCCGACGAGGTCGCCGATTTCGTCGAGAAGAGCCGCACCGGAACGCTGGCCACCGTCGGCCCCGACGGCCAGCCGCACCTCACGGCGATGTGGTACGCCGTCGTCGACGGTGAGATCTGGCTCGAGACCAAGGCGAAGTCGCAGAAGGCGGTCAACCTCGGCCGCGACCCGCGGGTGAGCTTCCTCATCGAGGACGGCGACACCTACGACACGTTGCGCGGGGTGTCCTTCGAGGGCGTCGCCGAGATCGTCGACGACCCCGACGTGGCGCACCGGGTCGGCGTCAGCGTGTGGGAGCGCTACACGGGGCCCTACACCGACGACATGAAGCCGTTCGTCGAGCAGATGATGAACAAGCGGGTCTGTGTGCGGATCGTGGCGCAGCGGGCGCGTTCGTGGGATCACCGCAAACTCGGTTTGCAGCCCATGCCGGTGGGCGGATCCACCGCCCCGGCGGCGAAGGGGACCGGGCAGTAAGCGCCGGTCCGCGCGATTGCTTTGTAGCCCCGATGGGATTCGAACCCACGCTACCGCCGTGAGAGGGCGGCGTCCTAGGCCGCTAGACGACGGGGCCAGACACGATCCATAGACGATCCGGAGAGCCAGCATAGCTCACGCCCCGAAGTGCACCTAATCGCTTGCGCAGAAGCGATTTTGCTGGGGTACCAGGACTCGAACCTAGAATGGCTGAACCAGAATCAGCTGTGTTGCCAATTACACCATACCCCATCGGCTGCCTAAAACCGCTGGTCAGAGCCCCCGCCGCCCCCTGATGGGGGTCCGTCGGGCCGCGCCGCAGCCGTCGTCGGCCTTTCTCGAGCCGCAGAGCAGACTATCAAAGACTCCGACGACCTCGCGCATGCCCGGTCCCGGCTCGGTCATCCGATGGTGTCGCGTGCGGCCCGAAGCCGCCGCAGGCTGCGGTCGCGGCCCAGCAGCTCCAGCGACTCGAACAACGGCGGGCTGATCGTGGTACCCGTGGCGGCGACCCGGATCGGGCCGAATGCCTTGCGCGGTTTGAGGCCCAGCGTGTCGATCAGGGCCGCCTTGAGTACGGCCTCGATGCCCGCCGCGGCCCACTCGCCCACGCCGTCCAGCGCGGCCAGCGCGGCGTCGAGCACCGCGGCGCCGTCGGGCCCCAGCTCCTTGCCGGCGGCCTTCGGGTCGATCGAGTACTCGTCGTCGTTGAGGAACTTCAGCAGGTCCCAGGCGTCGCCGAGCACCACGATGCGGGTCTGCACCAGTTCGGCGGCGACGGCGAAATCGGCCTCGTCGAGACCCACCCGGTGGCCGTGCGCCGCAAAGTAATCGCGGAGCCGGGCGGTGAAGTCGTCGACCGCCAGCATCCGGATGTGCTCGCCGTTGAGGGCGTCCGCCTTCTTCTGGTCGAACCGCGCCGGGTTGGAGTTGACGTCGACCACGTCGAAGGCGGCCACCATCTCGTCGAGGCTGAACAGGTCGTGATCATCGGCGATCGCCCAGCCCAGCAGCGCAAGGTAATTGAGCAACCCCTCGGGGATGAAGCCGCGGTCGCGGTGGGCGAACAGGTTCGACTGGGGATCCCGCTTGGACAGCTTCTTGGTGCCCTCCCCCAATACCGTTGGCAGGTGCGCGAACTGCGGGACGCGCTCGGCGACCCCGATGCGGATCAGCGCCTCGTACAGCGCGATCTGGCGAGGCGTCGAGGGCAGCAGATCCTCGCCCCGCAAGACGTGTGTGATCTTCATCAACGCGTCGTCGACCGGGTTGACCAAGGTGTACAACGGTTCCCCGGTCCCGCGGGTCAACGCGAAATCGGGCACGCTGCCGCCGGCGAACGTGGTGGTGCCGCGCACCAGGTCGTCCCAGGAGATGTCCGCGTCGGGCATCCGCAGCCGCACCACGGGCTGCCGGCCCTCGGCCAGGAAGGCGGCGCGCTGCGAATCGGTGAGCTGCCGGTCGAAATTGTCGTAGCCCAGCTTCGGGTTGCGGCCGGCCGCGATGTGGCGCGCCTCGACCTCCTCCGGCGTGGAGAACGCGTAGTACGCCTCCCCCGCCTCGACCAGCCTCGCCACCACGTCGCGGTAAACGTCGGTGCGCAGCGACTGCCGGTACGGCCCGTAGGGCCCGCCGACCTCCGGCCCCTCGTCCCAGTCCAGCCCGAGCCAGCGCAGCGCGTCGAGCAGCGCCAGGTAGCTCTCCTCGCTGTCGCGCTGCGCGTCGGTGTCCTCTATCCGAAAAACGAAGGTGCCGCCCGTGTGTCGAGCATACGCCCAGTTGAACAGGGCGGTGCGGACCATCCCGACGTGCGGCGTGCCGGTCGGCGACGGGCAGAACCGCACCCGCACCGCGTCGGGGTGCGCCGCCGTCACGAGTTGCCTTTGCGGACCACGGGATTGGACAGCGTCCCGATTCCCTCGATGGTGATGGAAACGGTGTCGCCGTCCTCGATGGGACCCACCCCGGCCGGGGTGCCGGTGAGGATGAGGTCACCGGGCAGCAGGGTCATGACGGCCGAAATCCATTCGACGATCGCGCCGATGTCGTGGATCAGCAGCGACGTGCGGCTGTCCTGCTTGACCTCTCCGTTGACCTCGGTGCGCAGCGCGAGGTCGCCCGGGTCCAGCGGCGCGAGGTCGGTGACGATCCACGGGCCGACCGGGCAGAAGGTGTCGTGCCCCTTGGCCCGGGTCCATTGCCCGTCGGACTTCTGCTGATCGCGCGCCGACACGTCGTTGCCGATGGTGTAGCCCAGGATGTTGTCGGCGGCCTGGGCGGCCGAGACGTCCTTGCAGGGCTTGCCGATCACCACGGCCAGCTCGCCCTCGTAGTGCACGGGTGATGCGTTGGCTGGCAACCGGATCGGCACGTTGGGCCCGACGATAGCGGTGTTGGGTTTGAGGAAGATCACCGGGTCCGCGGGTGCGGGGCCGGTGAGCTCGCTCATCTCCGCGATGTGGTCGGCGTAGTTCTTGCCGACGCACACCACCTTGCTGGCGAGGATGGGGGCCAGCAGCCGGACATCGGCCAACGGCCAGGAGCGGCCGGTGAAGTTCGGCGTGCCGAACGGGTGCTCGGCGATCTCGCGGGCGATCATCGCGGTGGGGTCGTCGAGTTCGCCGTCGATGCTGACGAAGGCGACACCGTCGGGACTGGCGATTCGACCAAGGCGCATTTGGGTGAGCCTACTAACAAGGGCTGGCCGGCGGCGCAGCCGGTCGCCGGTCCGGCCGCCACCGCAGCGGTCTCACCAGCGTCTTTATCGGCATATGCCAGCATGGGGAATGCAGACGGACACGACGGCCAAGCGTGAACTCGGCGCGGCGGCGCGCTGGTCGATTCTGGCCGTCTCGTTGCTGGCGACGGCCAGCTCCTTCCTTTTCATCAACGGGATCGCTTTTCTGATCCCCTCGCTGCAGAGCACCCGCGGCATCCGCCTCGACGAGGCCGGCCTGCTGTCCTCCATGCCCAGCTGGGGCATGGTGGTCACGCTCGTGGCGTGGGGCTACATCCTGGACCGGGTGGGCGAGCGGGTGGTGCTGGCCGTCGGTTCGGCGCTGACCGCGGCGGCCGCCTACGCCGCGTCGTCGGCGCACTCGATGGTGCTGATCGCCGTGTACCTGTTCCTCGGCGGCATGGCCGCCGCCAGCTGCAACACGGCGGGCGGGCGGCTGGTGTCGGCGTGGTTCCCGCCGGAGCGGCGCGGCCTGGCGATGGGAATCCGCCAGACCGCCCAGCCGCTGGGAATCGCATTGGGCGCGTTGGTCATTCCGGAGCTCGCCGAGCATGAGGCGGGCGCGGGGCTGCAATTCGTGGCGTTGGCGTGCGGGCTGGGGGCGGTGGCCAGCGCCATCGGCGTCGTCGACCCGCCGCGCAAACCCCGGGAGAAGGCCAGCGATACCGAGCTCGCCAGCCCCTATCGAGGGTCGTTGACCCTGTGGCGGATTCACGCCGTGGCGGGGCTGATGATGGTGCCGCAGACCGTGACCGTCACCTTCATGCTGGTCTGGCTCATTCGCAACCTGCACTGGTCGGTCGCGGCGGCCGGGGGCTTGGTGACGCTGTCGCAGCTGGTGGGGGCGCTCGGGCGAATTGCGGTGGGGCGGTGGTCGGATCGGATCGGCTCGCGGATGCAGCCCGTCCGCCTCATCGCCTTGTTGGCGGCCGTCACCCTGTTGCTGCTGGCGTGGGCGGACTTTCTGGATTCGCGGTACCAGGCTCCGCTGATGGTGGCGATCACGGTGATCGCGGCACTGGACAACGGGTTGGAGGCCACGGCGATCACCGAATTCGCCGGACCGTTCTGGAGCGGGCGCGCGTTGGGCTTTCAGAACACCACGCAACGGGTCATGGCCGCGAGCGGCCCCCCGCTGTTCGGCGCGCTGATCACCGCGGCGAAATACCCGACGGCGTGGATATTGTGCGCCGTCTTTCCGTTGGCGGCGGCGCCGCTGGTGCCGACGCGGCTGCTGCCGCCCGGCCTGGAGACTAGAGCGCGGCGGCAATCCGTTCGCCGACTTCGCTGGTGGCGAGCCGTGCGTTCCCACGCGCTGCCAGATAGGTCTCGACGGCCCGATCCACCCGCGCCGCGGCGGCGTCCTCGCCCAGATGAGCGAGCAGCAGCGCCACCGACATGATCGCCGCGGTGGGATCCGCGACGCCCTGACCCGCAATGTCGGGCGCGCTGCCGTGCACCGGCTCGAACATCGACGGGTTGGTGCGGGTGGCGTCGATGTTGCCGCTGGCGGCCAACCCGATTCCGCCGCTGACCGCCGCGGCCAGGTCGGTGATGATGTCGCCGAACAGGTTGTCGGTGACGATCACGTCGAACCGGCCTGGGTCGGTGACGAGGAAAATCGTTGCGGCGTCAATGTGTTGATACGCCACCTCGACATCGGGGTAATCCTGGCCCACCTCGGCGACCACCCGCGCCCACAGCTTGCCGGCGAACGTCAGCACATTGGTCTTGTGCACCAGGGTCAGGTGCTTGCGCCGGCGCCGGGCCCGCTCGAACGCGTCGGCGACCACGCGACGCACCCCGAACGCGGTGTTCAGGCTGACCTCCGTGGCCACCTCGTGCGGCGTCCCGGCGCGGATCGCGCCGCCGGTCCCGGTGTAGGGGCCCTCGGTGCCCTCGCGCACTACGACGAAATCGATGGCGGGGTCACCGGCCAGCGGGCTGCGCACCCCGGGGTAGAGCCGGGCGGGCCGCAGGTTGACGTGGTGGTCCAGCTCGAACCGCAAGCGCAGCAACAGGCCTCGCTCCAGCACGCCGCTGGGCACCGACGGGTCGCCGATCGCCCCCAGCAGGATGGCGTCGTGCTCGCGCAGCTCGGCCACCACCGAGTCCGGCAGCAGCTCGCCGGTGGCGTGGTAGCGCCGAGCGCCCAGGTCGTATTCGGTCTTGTGCACACCGGGCAGCACCGCGTCGAGGATGTCGAGCGCCTGCGCCGTGACTTCCGGACCGATGCCGTCGCCGCCGATCACCGCGAGTTTCACGTCAGGTCAACCACTTCCAGCTTGTTGGCGCCGACCGCCGAGGAGATCTCGGCCCGCACGTCGGCGGGGACGTCGCGGTCGAGCCGCAACAGGATCGTCGCGCCGGGCCCCTCGGCGTCCTCGGACAGCTGCGCGGCCTGGATGTTGACCCCGGCCGCGCCCAGCAGCGTGCCGATCTTGCCCAGCGCGCCGGGCTGGTCGACGTAGTTGATCACCAGGTTGGTGCCGCGGGCGCGCAGGTCGAAGTTGCGGCCGTTGATCTGGACGATCTTCTCGACGAGCTGTGGGCCGGACAGGGCGCCGGCGACGTTGACGGCGGTGCCGTTGTGCGCCACCGCGCGAACGTCGACGACGCTGCGGTGGTTGGGGCTCTCGGAGGCCTTGGTGAGTTCCGCGGTGACGCCGCGCTCCTCGGCCAGCGACGGCGCGTTGACGAATGTGACCGGGCCCTCCACGACGGCCGAGAACAGGCCGCGCAGCGCCGAAAGTTTAAGCACTTCAACGTCTTCGGAAGCCAGCTCGCCACGCACCTGTACCGTGACCGACACCGGGGGCCCGTCGGACAGGGTGGCGGCCAGGACGCCGAGCTTGCGCACCAGATCCAGCCACGGCGCGACCTCCTCGTTGACCACGCCACCGCCGACGTTGACCGCGTCCGGCACGAATTCCCCGGCCAGGGCCAGCTTCACGCTCGCGGCGACGTCGGTGCCCGCCCGATCCTGCGCCTCGGAGGTCGACGCGCCCAGGTGCGGGGTCACCACCACCTGCGGCAGGTCGAACAGGGGGCTGTCGGTGCACGGTTCCTTGGCGTAGACGTCGATGCCGGCGGCGCGCACGTGGCCGCTGGTGACCGCCTCGGCCAATGCCTCCTCGTTCACCAGCCCACCCCGGGCGGCGTTGACGATGATGACGCCGGGCTTGGTCTTGGCCAGGGCCTCTTTGTCGATCAGCCCGGCGGTCTCCGGCGTCTTGGGCAGGTGCACGGAGATGAAGTCGGCGCGGGCGAGCAACTCGTCGAGCGACAGCAGCTCGATGCCCAGCTGCGCGGCGCGGGCCGGCGACACGTAGGGGTCGTACGCGACGAGGTGGGTGCCGAACGCGGTCAACCGCTGGGCGACGAGTTGCCCGATGCGGCCCAGCCCCACCACGCCAACGGTCTTGCCGAAGATCTCGGTGCCGTTGAACGACGACCGCTTCCAGGTGTGCTCGCGCAGCGAGGCGTCGGCGGCCGGGATCTGACGGGCCGCGGCCAGCAGCAGCGCCAGGGCGTGCTCGGCGGCGCTGTGGATGTTCGACGTCGGGGCGTTGACCACCAGCACACCGCGTTCGGTGGCGGCGGCCACGTCGACGTTGTCCAGCCCCACTCCGGCGCGGGCGACGATCTTGAGTTTGGTGGCGGCGGCCAGCACCTCGGCGTCCACGGTGGTGGCCGAGCGGACCAGCAGCGCGTCCGCCTCCGGCACCGCGGCCAGCAGCTTCTCGCGGTCGGGTCCGTCCACCCACCGGACCTCCACCTGGTCTCCCAGCGCGGCGACGGTCGATTGTGCGAGCTTGTCGGCGATCAATACAACAGGCAGGGTCACCCGGCCAGCCTATCGGCTGGCGTTGACGGCTCGACGGCAGCGGGGGGCACGGTCGGACCGGCCGGCGCCCGCGCGGGGGGCTCACCACAGGCGCCCCACGCGTCCCGTTCCGGAGGTGACCGGGTAAGTGCCCGCCTCACAGCGACAACGGCTCGGCCGCGCGCCGATGGGAGGCCGACCGCGGCGGTGGCTCGGCGCGGGCGGCGCGGCGCGGCGGCGCTGGCGCACCTGCGCGG
>NZ_LZKC01000302.1:0-40124 GCF_001672685.1 Mycobacterium sp. E2462 | reverse complement strand
ACGGTCAGCTCCTCCGGCGCGCGCGACCCCGCCGGAGGAGCTGACCGTCGTCGACGCCGCCTCGGCGGCGAGGGCCGCCGCACCGCCGGTCGCCGCGAACGAGGCCGCGGCGCAGGCCCAGTCGCCGGCCGAGTTCACCGTCATCGACGCCAAGACCGGCGACGTGTCCAACCTCGCGACCCGCTTCGTGAAGTTGCTGTCGCCGCGGTCGTCGTCGGCGGCCGGAACGGCCGGGGCGATGACGATCGGGCGCGCCCCCGAAAACGACATCGTGGTGTCCGACGTGTTGGCGTCGCGCCAGCACGCGACGCTGGTGCCGACGGCGCTCGGCACCGAGATCCGCGACAACAGCATCAACGGCACCTTCGTCAACGGCACCCGCGTCGGGTCGGCGATCCTGTCCGACGACGACGTCGTCACCATCGGCAACGTCGACCTGGTGTTCCGCAACGGCACGCTGACCAAGCGCAGCGAGGCCGCGTCGCGCACGGGCGGCCTCGAGGTGCGCAACGTCAAGTACGTCGTGGACAACGGCAAACAGCTGCTCGACGACATCTCCCTGACCGCGCGGCCCGGCACGCTGACCGCGGTGATCGGCGGATCCGGGGCCGGCAAGAGCACCCTGGCGCGGCTGATCGCCGGCTACACCACGCCCAGCTCGGGGTCGGTCACCTTCGAGGGACACAACATCCACAGCGAGTACGCGTCGCTGCGCAGCCGGATCGGCATGGTGCCGCAGGACGACGTGGTGCACCGCCAGCTGACGGTCAACCAGGCGCTGGGTTACGCCGCGGAGCTGCGGCTGCCGCCGGACACCAGCAAGGCGGACCGCGCCAAGGTCGTGGCCCAGGTGCTCGCGGAACTCGACCTGACCAAGCACGCCGAGACCCGCGTCGACAAGCTGTCGGGCGGCCAGCGCAAACGCGCCTCGGTGGCGCTGGAGCTGCTGACCGGGCCGTCGCTGCTCATCCTCGACGAGCCCACGTCGGGCCTGGACCCGGCACTCGACCTGCAGGTCATGACGATGCTGCGCCAGCTCGCCGACGCCGGCCGCGTCGTGTTGGTGGTGACCCACTCGCTGTCCTACCTCGACGTCTGCGATCAGGTGCTGCTGATGGCGCCCGGCGGCAAGATCGCCTACTGCGGGTCGCCCGACGACATCGGCGACGCGATGGGCACCACGAACTGGGCGAAGATCTTCACCAACGTCGGCGCCGACCCCGAGGAGGCCAACCGCCGGTTCCTGGCGCAGGCCGAGGCGCAGCGACGGCCGCAGAAGCTCGCCCCGGCGCGGGCCGACGAGCCCGAGGACCTGGGCGAACCGGTGCACACCAGCGTGCGGCGGCAGATCTCGACGATCGCGCGGCGCCAGGTCCGGCTGGTCGTCGCCGATCGCGCGTACTTCGTCTTCCTGGCGCTGCTGCCGTTCATCCTGGGTTCGCTGTCGCTGACCGTCCCCGGCAGCAACGGTTTCCACGCCCCCGGCCCCGGCGCGGGGACGCCCGACGAGGCGGCGCAGATCCTCGCGTTGCTGCTGCCGGCCGCGGCGTTCATGGGCACCGCGCTGACCATCCGGGATCTGGTCGGCGAGCGGGCCATCTTCCAGCGCGAGCAGGCGGTCGGCCTGTCCACGTCGGCGTATCTCATCGCCAAGGTCGCGGTGTTCTGCGGGTTCGCGATCCTGCAGTCGGTCATCGTCACCGCGATCGTGGTGGTCGGCAAGAGCGCCCCGACCCGCGGCGCCGTCCTGCTGGGCCATTCGACGTTCGGCGCGGTCGTGGAGCTGTTCGCCACCGTCGCCGCGACCTGCGTGGCGTCGGCCATCCTCGGCCTGGCGATCTCGTCGCTGGTGCGTTCCAGCGAGCAGATCATGCCGTTGTTCGTGGTGGCCGTCATGGCGCAGCTGGTGCTGTGCGGCGGGATGGTGCCGGTCACCGGGCGGCTGGGCCTCAACCAGCTGTCCTGGGTGATGCCGGCGCGCTGGGGTTACGCGGCCGCCGCGTCGACGGTCGACCTGCGCCACCTGGTGCCCGACAACCTGCTGTCGCAGGACCGGTTCTGGCAGCACACGCCGAAGGTGTGGCTGCTGGATCTGGGCATGCTGGCGGCGCTGTCGCTGTTCTACGCCGGTTTCGTGCGGTGGCGGATCCGGTTGCGCCGCTGAGCGGCCCGCCGGGGTCGGCGGTAGGGTGGGCAGCATCCACCCGCCCAAGCACGAGACCTTCGACGTAGCGGCCCGCACCAACACCGACCCGAAGGGCATCGTGCGGGCCGTCGACGAATACGTGGTCCGGCCGTGGGGCCTCTACGTCGCCCGATCCACCCCGGGCCGCGCCCAATTCCACTACCTCGAATCGTGGCTGCTGCCGTCACTCGGGCTGCGCGCCACGGTGTTTCACTTCAACCCCGGCCACGAACGCGACCACGACTATTACCTCGACGTCGGTGACTACTCGCCGGGTACCGACGTCTGGCGTTCCGAGGACCACTACCTCGACATCGAGGTGAGCACCGGCCGCGGGGCGCGGCTGGCCGACGTCGACGAGCTGGTGGACGCGGTGCGCCACGGCCTGCTGGCGCCGGAGGCCGCCGAGCGGGCGGTGCGCCGTGCCGTCGCGGCCGTCGACGGGCTGGCCCGCAACGGTTACGACCTGTGCCGCTGGCTGGCGGCCGCCGGCATGGAGCTGACCTGGCGCGACCGGGCCTGACGCGGGGGCGCGCGGCTCAGCCGAGCGGCACCTTGAGCACCGGCGCGGTCGTCGGGTGGGCCGAGCCCGTCCCGGGCTCGACGGTGATCGCGAACGCGGTGCTGGGCCCCAGGTCCGACAGCACCGCGGTGGTCGAGGGCTTGACGGCGGCGGCGTCCATGGTGCCCGCGGGTCGTGGGCCGTTCTCGCCGAGCAGCCACATCTCGTACACGGTTCCCGGACGGGGCGGCGCCACGTCGTTCATCACCACCACCGCCGCGTTGCGCTGCCGGGAGAACAGCACGGTCGCGGTGCCACCCGACGGCAGCGGGGCGGTCGCGGCGTGCACGTCGGGGGCGGCGAAGACGTGGTCGGCCGCCGACGGCGTCGGGGCGGACCGCAACCCCAGGGTCACGCCGGTGGCGATCACCGCGGCGAGCAGGGCGGCGGCCGCCGCGAGCAGCGGTGCGCGCCAACGCCGTACGCGGGGCGGGGTGGGTTCGACCGCCGCCATGACCGTGGCGCGCAGCGGCGCCGGTGGCTCGAGCGCGGTGTGCGCCGAGACGACGGCCATCGTCTCGCGGACCGCCTGCACCTCTACCCAGAACGCCTGCCCCACCGATGCGGGCGCCGCCGCGACGCGGTGCTCGATGTCGGCGCGTTCGTCGTCCGTCACGGCGTCCAGCGCGTAGGCGGTGGCCAGGTCCAGCAGCGTGAGATCGGCCGGGTCGCTCATCGCACATCCAAACAACGACGAAGGTTCCGCAAGGCGTCCCGCATCCGCGATTTGACGGTGGACGGGTTCTGCGCGAGGCGCTGGGAGACCTGAGCACATGTCAGGCCCTGGTAGTAGGCCAGTTCGATGCACTGCCGCTGCGCGTCGGTCAACCCCGCCAGGCAGTTGACCACGCGATCCCGCTCGTCGCGGCTCAGGGCCGCGTCCGCGACGACGTCGCGGGCGCGTTCCACGTCCCGGGCGCCGTACCGCGAATCCCGGTCAGCGGCAGCCTGTTCGGTGCGCACTCGGTCGACGGCGCGGCGGTGCGCGATGGCCAGGATCCAGGCCACCGCGCTACCGACCCCCGGGTCGTAGGCGCCGGCACCGCGCCACACCTGCAGGTACACCTCCTGCGTCGTCTCCTCGCTGTATCCCGGGTCGCGAAGGACCCGGAAGACCAGGCCGAACACGCGAGCGCGGGTCAGGTCGTAGAGCTGTCCGAAGGCGTCGACGTCGCCGTCGGCGACGCGGCGCAGCAACTCGTCGAGTTGGCCGCCCGAACGAGCTGTACTGCCCATGGCGCGATAGCGTAACGACTCCCGCGGCGCACCGTGCGGCCACGCCGAGGACGCCGCGCCGGGCGCCGGTGCGTCGGCGAGAGACTCCATCGACGGTATTCGAGGCCACCGGCGCGGCCGACGGCGCGAAATTCGATGCACGCACGGCCCGTCCACGCCCGCTCGGCCTCCGAATGCCCTACGAGCGACCTTGACGCGGCGGCGTGGCCGCCGAAGACGAAGGAGTCGAACGCGATGATGAACGCTCGGGCACGGCGACACGTCGCCACCGCTGCTCAAGAGCGTCCTCACGTGAAGGTCCAGGACGCGGGGCTCGTGTGCGGCGGGGTGCACACAGCCCACGCGACGGTGTACATGACTGACACCGTGTTGATGCCCCCGGGGCAGTAAGCGGGAGCATCAGCCAGAGGCGGTCGGGCGGGGGCCCGGCCGCCTTTGCGCGTCCGGGGCCCGCTTCCGTTCAGCCTCGCGGTGCCCTCACGGCGTCCAACCGGTCGCCTCGGCCCACTCCCACGCCCGCCGGTAGGCCTCGGCGAACCAGGGCTCCTTGGCGTCCGCGTACGCCGCGGCGTCGCCGCCCGCGCGCTCCTGCGCGGACTGCTTGACGGCCAGGTACGCCGAGCGGGCCTGCGGGTCGGCCCTCAGCCAGTCGGCGAACAACAGCGCGAACCGCTGGTTGGGCCGACCGTCCACGCGCAGGTGCACGTTGGTCGGGCGGCCCGGATCGGCCGATCCATGAATCCGCTTCTGCCACAGCGCCGCATCGCCGGTCCTGACGACGTCGGAGGTGATGCCCGCCAGCCGCGGATATCCGGCGGACAGCAGCGGCTCGGCGAGTTCGGTTGCGACGTCGAGGGATTCGACGGTGACCTGCACGTCGATGACGTCCTTCGCGGGAAAGTCGGGCACGGCGGTCGACCCGATGTGGTCGACACGCAACGCCCGATGCCCGCAGGCGGTCTTCAGCCGGTTGACGATGCGCTGCGCCTGGTCCGGCCACGTCGGGTCGGGCGGCACCAGCCGCGCGGGCGCCCGGGCCACCTGGTGCGCGCTCAGGTTGTGCGCGAACGGTAGTACCCGCTCGTTCCATACGTCGCGGGCCCGGCGCACCAGATCGTCCCGGCTGCCGGAGTTGTCGAGCCAGACGTCGGCGACGGCGCGCCGCTGTTCGTCGCTGGCCTGCGCGGCGATTCGGGCGCGAGCGTCCTCCTCCGGCATGCCGCGCTGGTCGATCAGCCGCCGCAACCGGACCTCGACGTCGGCGAACACGATGACGACGAGCGGGAACAGCGGCGCCATCCCCGATTCCACCAGGAGCGGGATGTCCTCGACGACCACGGAATCGTCGGGCACCGAGGCGATGATCTCCGCGCGGCGCCGACCCACCAGCGGGTGCACGATGCCGTTCAGCGTCTTGCGCGCCTCGTCGTCCCGGAAAGCCTTGGCGGCCAAGGCCGGCCGGTCCAGTGATCCGTCGTCGAGCAGGATGTCGCCGCCGAAAGCGTCGACCAGCGCCGCCAGGCCTTCGGTGCCCGGCTGGACCACCTCGCGAGCGATGACGTCGCCGTCGACGATCACCGCACCCAACTCGGCGAAGGTGGCCGACAGGGCGGATTTCCCGGCGCCGATGCCACCGGTCAACCCGATACGCAGCATCGGAGGTTAGGCGTTACCGGCGAGCTTCTCCCGCAGCGCGGCCAGCTGCGCATCGCTGGCCAGCGAGCCGCCGGCCTTCTCCGCGGGCGCGCCGCTGCTCGACGACTGGTCGCCGACACCGTGACCGGCGGCCTCCGCCTCGGCGAACTTCTCCATCTGGGCGGTGTGCATCTTGTGCCGGCGCTCGGCCTCGGCGTAGCGCGCCTCCCACTCGGCCCGCTGCTTCTCGAAGCCCTCGAGCCATTCGTTGGTCTCGGCGTCGAAGCCCTCGGGGAAGATGTAGTTGCCCTGGTCGTCGTAGCTGTCGGCCATGCCGTACTTCGCCGGGTCGAACTCCTCGGTGTAGTCCTCGTTGGCCTGCTTGAGCGACAACGAGATTCGACGCCGCTCCAGGTCGATGTCGATGACCTTGACCATCGCGTCGTCGCCGACGGCGACCACCTGGTCGGGAACCTCGACGTGCCGCTCGGCCAGCTCGGAGATGTGCACCAGGCCCTCGATGCCCTCCTCGACGCGGACGAACGCGCCGAACGGCACCAGCTTGGTGACCTTGCCCGGCACGATCTGACCGATCGCGTGGGTGCGGGCGAAGTGGCGCCACGGGTCTTCCTGGGTCGCCTTGAGCGACAACGAGACCCGCTCGCGGTCCATGTCCACGTCGAGGACCTCGACGGTGACCTCGTCGCCCACCTGGACCACCTCGGACGGGTGGTCGATGTGCTTCCAGGACAGCTCCGAGACGTGCACCAGGCCGTCCACACCGCCGAGGTCGACGAACGCGCCGAAGTTGACGATGGAGGAGACGACACCCTTGCGGATGGCGCCCTTTTGCAGCTGGTTGAGGAACTCGCTGCGCACCTCGGACTGGGTTTGCTCCAGCCAGGCACGGCGGCTCAGCACCACGTTGTTGCGGTTCTTGTCCAGCTCGATGATCTTGGCCTCGATCTCCTTGCCGATGTACGGCTGCAGATCGCGGACGCGGCGCATCTCGACCAGCGAGGCGGGCAGGAAGCCGCGCAGCCCGATGTCGAGGATCAGGCCGCCCTTGACGACCTCGATGACGGTGCCCTTGACGGCCTCGTCCTTCTCCTTGAGCGCCTCGATGGTGCCCCAGGCGCGCTCGTACTGCGCGCGCTTCTTGGACAAGATCAGGCGGCCCTCTTTGTCCTCCTTGGTGAGGACCAGGGCCTCGACCTCGTCACCCACGGAAACGACCTCGCTGGGGTCGACGTCGTGTTTGATCGAGAGCTCGCGGGCGGGGATGACCCCTTCGGTCTTGTAGCCGATGTCGAGGAGCACCTCGTCCCGGTCAACTTTGACGATCGTGCCCTCGACGATGTCACCATCGTTGAAGTATTTGATCGTTTTATCGATTGCTGCGAGAAAATCCTCGCTGGAGCCAATGTCGTTGACGGCTACTTGCGGCGAGGTGACGGCGGGACTCGGCATATTGTTGGGTTGCTCCGGACAGCTTGGGTCGTAGGGACAATTTAAGGATTTACCCGTCGAGGCTACTCGACCCGAACACGCTGGACAAACCGCCCCGTCACCCGAAATGCGGTGCACCACCCTTTTCGGCCCGCTCACGCCGCGAAATGAGGGGTCGCGCCGCGCTGAGCGGCGCCGATATCGGCGCGGGCCGGCGCGGCGGACGGCCGCAATTCATCCGTTGTTCACCGGCGTCGGGCCGGTGACCCCGGCCACCCGCGCGGGGCGGCGGACGGCCGGGGTCGGCCGGCAACTAGGTCTTGTCGGGGTCGAAGGCGTCCTTGATCTTGCCGACCACGCCCTTCTCGGTCCCGAATGCGGGCGTGCGGGCCTCGCCCCAGCTGCCGTCGTAGGTGACGTAGAGCTTCGGGTCCGGCGGCGGGCCGTGCTGCAGGTCTCCCAGCGGCGTGGTGTCCGTGCGGAACCGGTTGACGTGGCTGCCGTCGGGCGCGGTGCCGAAGGCCCACCGGCCCTTGTCGGAGTCCGCGCCGTCGGACAGGTGCCACAGCTCGCTGGCGTGCTCCTGGTACTCCTCGTCGAAGAGGTCGTTCGGGGCCACCACGCCCTCCAATCCGTCGGCCTGCAGTTCCTCGATCGCGGCCAGCCACATGTTCTGGTGATAGGTGTCGCGTGCCAGGTTGAACTTCAGCATCGCCTTGACGCCCGGGTCGTCGGTCATGTGCCACAGGCGCGCGGTCTGCACCCGGCCCTGCGCCTCGGCGGCGACGTTGGCGTAGAAGTCGGCGAGCAGATTGCCCGACGCCACAACGTATTTGCCGTTCCAGGACTGCCCTTGGCTGTCCGAGAGGGTGGGCGCCCCACCGGAGACGATCGCCTGCTGGGGGTCCATGCCGCCCATCACCGCGGCGACCACCGGGTCGCCCAGCGCGTTCTTGGTCGCGTCCGTGGCGGGCGCGCCCTCGAGCAGCCGCGCGATCATGGTGGCGATCATCTCGACGTGGCCGATCTCCTCGGTCGCCACGTCCATGATCAGGTCCTTGTACTTGCCCTTCATGCGGCAGTTCCAGCCCTGCATGAGGTATTGCATGGTGACAGTCATCTCGCCGAAGGCGCCGCCGAGCAACTCCTGCAACTTGCGCGCGTAGACCGGATCCGGCTTCTCCGGCTTGACGTCGAACTGTAGATAATCGGTATGCCTGAACATGAAAACCCCTTGGTGACAATGACATTCGGATCGGCGCACACGGCCGAGAACTCCGCACGGTGCTGTACGGGGCTACAGACCGCGATACCCGAGGTGAGGTAAGGGAAACCTTCTCTCTTTAAGAAAACTTGACCGCGTTTAGCCACGCCCGCCGGGGGAAGACGTCCGCGACGGAGGCACAGACCACATGACATCTTTGGCACAGCAGAGCCTCGCCGAGTTGGGCGGCTCGCACAGCATTCTGGCGCGCCAGAAGCGCGATCACATCGAACTCGACCGGCTCATCCGCGCGGTCGACGCCTCGCACGGGGCGCAGCGCGCCGAGCAGCTGAACCGGCTGTGCCGGTTGGTCTTTACGCACGCCTTCGCCGAGGAGTCGGTGCTATGGCCCGCGATTCGGCGGTCATTACCGCAGGGCGAGCGGCTGACCCTGCAGATCGAGCGCGAGCATCAGGAGATCAACGAGCTGTTCACCGAATTGGAGACGTTGGACGTGGACGGCCCGCGATTCGACGAGCTGTGGCGGCGCGCCGTCGGCCTGATGCGTGACGACGTGCGCGACGAGGAAGACGAGTTGCTTCCGCTGTTGCAGGAGGCGTCGTCGCACCGCGCGTTGATTCTGCTGGGCTGGGCGTGGGAAGCGGTGCGGCGCACGGCACCGACGCGGCCGCACCCCGTGGTGGCCCGCCGGCCGCCGGGCAACGCGCTGGCCGCGACGCCGCTGACGATCCTCGACCGCAGCCGCGACAGGCTGGACCGGTTCAGCCGCCGGGCCGGCGGCCGGGCCGGCGGACTCAGCGCCTCGGTCAGTCGGGCGTTCGCACGGGTAGCCGGGGCGATCGAGCACGTGCCGCCGCTGACCCGCGGCGAGGACCCCAGCACGCATTCGGGGCGCACGTCCTGATCGCGCCGGCGCGCTAATGCGCGGCGGCGTCCCAGGAGCGGCCGTATCCGACGGACACTTCCAGTGGCACGTCGAGCGGGTAGGCGCCGCCCATCTTCTCCCGGGCCAGCGCCTCGACCTGGTCGCGCTCGCCGGGCGCGATCTCGAACAGCAGCTCGTCGTGCACCTGCAGCAGCACCCGCGAGGACAGGCCGGCGTCCTTGATGGCCTTGTCCACCTCGACCATCGCCACCTTGATGATGTCGGCCGCGCTGCCCTGGATGGGCGCGTTGAGGGCGGCCCGCTCGGCGGCCTCGCGCACCTGCCGGTTGCTGCTGTCGAGTTCGGGCAGGTAGCGCCGGCGGCCGAAAACCGTTGAGGTGTAACCGTCTTTGCGGGCCTGCTCGACGACGTCGAGCAGGTAGTCACGCACCCCGCCGAAGCGGGCGAAGTACTGGTTCATCTGGACCTTGGCCTCCTCGGTGGAGATCTTGAGCTGGGCGGCCAGCCCGAACGCGCTCAGGCCGTAGGCCAGCCCGTAGGACATGGCCTTGACGCGGCGCCGCAGCTCGGCGGTGACCTCCTCGATCGGCACGCCGAACGCCCGCGAGGCGACGAAGGAGTGCAGGTCTTCGCCGGTGTTGAACGCCTCGATCAGACCCTCGTCCTTGGACAGGTGCGCCATGATCCGCATCTCGATCTGGCTGTAGTCGGCGGTCATCAGTTCCGCGTAGCCTTCGCCCACCACGAAGGCGTCGCGGATGCGCCGGCCGGCCTCGGTGCGGATCGGAATGTTCTGCAGGTTGGGCTCTGTCGACGACAAGCGGCCGGTCGCCGCGATGGTTTGGTTGAACGTGGTGTGGATGCGCCCGTCGGAGGCCACCGAGTTCAGCAGCCCGTCGACCGTCACCTTGAGCCGGGTCGCGTCGCGGTGGGCCAGCAGGTGCTGCAGGAACGGGTGGCCGGTCTTGTCGAACAGTGATTGCAGGGCGTCGGCGTCGGTGGTGTAGCCGGTCTTGGTGCGTTTGGTCTTGGGCATCTCCAGCTCGTCGAAGAGCACCGTCTGCAGCTGCTTGGGTGAGCCCAGGTTGATCTGCTTGCCGATCACCGCGTAGGCCGCCTCGGCCGCGTCGCGAATTTGGTGCGCGAAATCGCTTTGCAGCTCGGTCAATTGCGCCAGATCGACCGCGATGCCGGCATGCTCCATGCCGGCCAGCGCCCGCTGCACCGGCAGTTCCATGCCGCCCAGCAGCGCCGTGGAGTTGATCCGGGCCAGCTCTTCGTCGAGCGCGTCGGCCAGGTCCAGCACCGCCACGGCCCGCAGGATCAGCGTCTGCACCGCCTGGTCGTCGGTGCCGTCCGTGTCGTCGAGTAGCGAAAGCTGTTGCTGCTCGGGGTTTTCCGCGCGCAGTTCACGCCGCAGGTAGCGCAGCGACAGGTCGTCGAGGGAGAAGCTGCGCTGCCCGGGGCGCACCAGGTAGGCCGCCAGCGCGGTGTCGGACGTGACGCCGTTAAGCGTCCAGCCGCGGCCCGCCAGGTCGTGCATCGCCAGCTTGGCCTCGTGCAGCGCCTTGGGCGGGCCGGGATCGGCCAGCCAGGACGACAGCGCCGCCTCGTCCTCGGGATCGAGCTGGGAGGTGTCGATGTAGCGGCCCTCGCCGTCGGCGGACACGATGGCCAGCGCGGTCGCGTCGGCGTCGTAGGCCAGGTGGGTCCCGACGACGGCCAGTCCGAACCGCTTGCCCGAGCTGTGCTCGGTCAGCCACACGGCCAGCTCGCCGGGCTCCAGCGCGCGGCCCCGCACGTCGAACCCCTCGTCCACCTCGGGCTCCACGGCCGCCAGGGTCTCGAACAGCCGGTCGCGCAGCACCCGAAACTCGAGGTCGTCGAAGAGCCGGTGGATCTGGTCGCGGTCCCACGGCTGCATCCGCAACGTGTCCGGGGTCTGCGCCAGCGGCACATCCTTGACCAGCTCGGTGAGGTCGCGGTTGAGGATCACGCCGGCCAGGTTCGCGCGCAGCGCGTCGCCGACCTTGCCGCGCACCGAGTCGACGTTGTCGACCAGGCCCTGCAGCGAGCCGTACTCGCTGATCCACTTCGACGCCGTCTTCTCCCCCACGCCCGGGATGCCGGGCAGGTTGTCGCTGGGGTCGCCGCGCAGGGCGGCGAAGTCGGGGTACTGCGCCGGCGTCAGGCCGTATTTCTCGACCACCGCCTCCGGCGTGAAGCGGGTCAGTTCGCTGACGCCCTTGCGCGGGTACAGCACCGTCACCGTGTCGCTGACCAGCTGCAGCGAATCGCGGTCGCCGGTCACCACCAGCACCCGGAAGCCCTCGTTCTCGGCCTGGGTCGCCAGCGTCGCGATCAGGTCGTCGGCCTCGAATCCGGGCTCGGCGAGCACCGTGATGCCCAGCGCCGCGAGCACCTCCTTGGTGATGTCGATCTGCCCGTGGAACTCGTCCGGGGTCGACGACCGGTTGGCCTTGTACTCGGGGTACCGCTCGGAGCGGAAGGTCTGCCGGGACACGTCGAACGCCGCGGCGACGTGGGTGGGTGCCTCGTCGCGCAGCAGGTTGATCAGCATGGCGGTGAACCCGTAGACCGCGTTGGTGGTCAGGCCGCCGCGGGTCTTGAAGTTCTCCGCGGGCAGCGCATAGAACGCCCGAAACGCCAACGAATTGCCGTCGAGCAGCATCAGCGTCGGCGTGGTCTCTTCCTCGCCGGCCTTCGCGCTGGCCTTTCCACTGGCCTTTTCACTGGCCTTCGTATTGGCCTTGCTGGCGGGTTTCGTCGCGGGCACGGCTTTCACTCTAGGCACCCATGCCGACGCTCCCCCGCGCCAGCGCGGAACTGCAACACGTTTCAGTTTTGCGCCCGGGCTGGGTACGCTGGGCCGGTGTCAGAGGTCACCCGACAAGAACCGGCGATCGACGGATGGTTCACCACCGACGAGGCCGGCGCCCCGCACCTGATCGGTGCGAAATGCCCGCAGTGCGCCACCTATGTGTTCCCGCCGCGGGAGAACAACTGCCCGAATCCGGCCTGCGCCAGTGACACGCTGGAGCCCGTCGCGTTGTCGACGCGCGGCACGCTGTGGAGCTACACCGAGAACCGGTACGCCCCGCCCCCGCCCTATCCCGCGCCGGACCCCTTCGAGCCGTTCGCCGTCGCCGCGGTGGAGCTGGCGCACGAGGGACTGATCGTGCTGGGCAAGGTCGTCGAGGGGACGTTGGCCGCCGACCTGAAGGTCGGCATGGAAATGGAGTTGACCACCATGCGGCTGTACACCGACGACGATGGCGTGGAGCGCATGGTGCACGCGTGGAGGATCCCGGCATGAGCACCCCCGAACCGCTGTACATCCTCGGCGCCGGCATGCACCCCTGGGGCAAGTGGGGCCGGGACTTCACCGAGTACGGGGTGGTGGCCGCCCGGGCGGCGCTCGCCGAGGCGGGGCTGGACTGGCAGCAGATTCAGCTCGTCGCCGGGGCCGACACCATCCGCAACGGTTATCCGGGGTTCATCGCCGGGTCCACGTTCGCGCAGAAGCTGGGCTGGAACGGGGTGCCCGTCAGCTCCAGCTACGCCGCGTGCGCCAGCGGGTCGCAGGCGCTGCAGAGCGCGCGGGCGCAGATCCTGGCCGGCTTCTGCGACGTCGCGCTGGTGATCGGGGCCGACACCACGCCGAAGGGCGCGTTCGCCCCGGTCGGCGGCGAGCGCAAGAACGACCCCGACTGGCAGCGCTTCCACCTCATCGGGGCCAGCAACCCGGTGTACTTCGCCCTGCTGGCGCGGCGCCGCATGGACCTCTACGGCGCGACGCTGGAGGACTTCGCCGCGGTCAAGGTCAAGAACTCCCGGCACGGCCTGCAGAACCCCAACGCCCGCTACCGCAAGGAGGTGTCGGTCGAGGACGTGCTGGCCAGCGCCGTGGTCGCCGACCCGCTGCGGCTGCTCGACATCTGCGCCACCTCCGACGGCGCGGCGGCCCTGGTCGTGGCCAGCGCCGACTTCGCGCGCAAGCACCTGGGCACGCTGGACGGGGTCCCGTCGGTGCGCGCCGTGAGCACCGTCACCCCCCGTTATCCGCAGCACCTGCCCGAATTGCCGGACATCGCAACGGATTCCACCGCCGCGACACCCGCGCCGCAGCGGGTGTTCAAGGACCAGATCCTCGACGCCGCGTACGCCGAGGCCGGCATCGGTCCCGAGGACGTCAGCCTGGCCGAGGTGTACGACCTGTCCACCGCGCTGGAGCTCGACTGGTACGAGCACCTGGGGCTGTGCGCCAAGGGCGAGGCCGAAGGGCTGCTGCGCAGCGGCGCCACCAGCATCGGCGGCAAGGTCCCGGTCAACGCCTCCGGCGGCCTGGCGTGCTTCGGCGAGGCCATCCCGGCCCAGGCGATCGCGCAGGTCTGCGAGCTGACCTGGCAGCTGCGCGGCCAGGCCACCGGCCGGCAGGTCGAGGGCGCCACGGTGGGGATCACCGCCAACCAGGGCCTGTTCGGCCACGGCTCCTCGGTGATCGTCGCCCGCTGAGCGGGCCAGCGGGCCGCCCGGGGTAGTTCAGCGTGCGGCCACGGCGGGAGCCGTCGGCGTGTCGGCGCCGTCGGCGCACACCCAACGCGCCGGACGGCGGCTACTCGTCCTCGCCGCCCAGGGTTTCGAGCACGACCTCGGCGACGCGCTTCATCGTGGTGCGCCGGTCCATGGCGGCGCGCTGGATCCACTTGAACGCCTCCGGCTCGGTCATGCCCTGCTTGGTCTGCAGCAGGCCTTTGGCCCGCTCGACGACCTTGCGGGTCTCCAGCCGGTCGGACAGGCTCGCCACCTCGCGCTCCAGCTCGGTGATCTCGGCGAAGCGGCTGACGGCCAGCTCGATGGCCGGGATCAGGTCGCTGATCGTGAAGGGCTTGACCAGGTAAGCCATCGCCCCGGCGTCGCGGGCGCGCTCCACCAGGTCGCGCTGGCTGAAGGCGGTCAGCACGACGATCGGCGCGATGCGCTTGCTGGCGATTTCCGACGCGGCGTCGATCCCGTCGCGACGGGGCATCTTGACGTCCATGATCACCAGGTCGGGCTGATGGCGCTCGGCCAGCTCGACGGCCTCCTGCCCGTCGCCGGCCTCACCGACGATGTCGTACCCCTCCTCTCGGAGCATCTCGGCGAGGTCCAGTCGGATGAGCGCTTCGTCTTCAGCGATCAGGACCCGGCGCGGCACAGCGGCGTCGGTGTCGGTCGTGGGGCCTGTCATGACGAATATTGTGTCGTGCACCCGCCAGACCAGCGACATCGGGGGCGGTGAGACGGCGCGGGGCGCCTGATCATCTATGGTGGGAGGCTGCTTAAGGTAAGACGCCGGACACGCCCTCGTATCCCAACTGGCAGAGGAAACGGATTCAAAACCCGTCCAGTGTGAGTTCGAATCTCACCGAGGGCACCACCCGAAGGCAGCGATCACGACGAGCAGTGCGAGGTCTTGATCCGTCCCCGCGGCGCGGCCAGCTTGGCCAGGGCGTCGGCGTTCGCGGCCGCGGTGTCCGGGCCGGAGCCGCCGCGAAATCGGCCGGACGCCGGGTCGAATGCGACGGCCGCGCAGCCGTTGTGGGCCCCCGCGACGGCCTCGCACACGTCACCGGCTTCGGCGGTGCACTGCGCGATCGCGATCTGATTCGCCCCATCCTGGCTGCTTGCGACGCCCCACCCCGCGGCGCGTCCCGTTACCGCCGACACGGCCACGGCGACGAAGTCGTCGTCGGCCCACGCGGACGGCGCCCCGGCCGCGGCCGCGGCGGCCGCAGTGACGACGACTGCGACCGCGACGAGCGCGCCCACCCAGCGCGCCGCCGGCCGCGTCGCAGCTGGGGCGGTCATGGGCCCGCCGCGTCTTCGGCGAAGTAGGTGACCTCATACCACCGCCGGGCCGGCTCGACGCTGCCGTCATGGTCGTCGGTCGCGGTGGCGTGCTCGAGCCGGATGTCCGTCAGCTCCGCGTTGGACATCCGGATGTGGTCCTCGAGCTGGGCGTCTCGCGCCTCGCCGGTCAGCGCGGCGTCCGCCAGCGCCCTGCCCGTATACCGAGTCCACGCCACGCCACACAGTGTGCACCCGACCCCAACCCCGCTCGGCCCGGGGCAGCGAGCAACCACGCGGGTCGAACGGTGAACGGAGATTCAGTCCTCGACCGAGCGGCCGATGCAAACCTGTTCCGAGGGAAGCAGGTTGAGGTGGGTGGCATCGCTCTGGATGGAATCACCCGTCGTCCGTAACAGCCAATTGCCCCCGCCACAGCCGGCGGCACACCCGTCGGCCAGCAGTGCGGTGCCCGCCAACACCACCGCGAAGAGCAGCTTCTTCAGACCCGCCATAACCCACCCCTTAGTCCCGGGCAATCACGTGTCAGTACCGATAACGCATGTGTTGAATAACCCCGCTCGCTGTGACGCAAACCACACGATACAAATCGGTAACAGCGGTGGGAAGACCTTTACTTATGGGTATGTAATGGCGCTATTTTGTGTACCCGCAGTATTTAACTAAGGTATGAATTAGCCGCATTTCGCGTACTCGGGGTATTCAATTAATCGCTTGGCTTTCCTCGTTTTGCGTCCCGGAGGATCACGAGCAGGACGACCCCAAAGGCAAGCTCAGCGGTTACGCTGTGAACGTGGTGGCGAGGAAATGCGGTGCCCCACCCAGCGGGTTGGATGGCTCCGCGAAACGCCCGGACTGCGTCGGGGCCGTGCGGGCGCAGGCCCGCGACCGCACCCAGCACTACGCCGACAGCGCCGCCCGGCGGGCCCGGTTGCTGTCCATCACCGCGTGGCTGGCCGTGGCGGTCAGCGCCAGCTTTGTGTTGCTGCAAGTGGTCACCGGCTCCTGGCTGTGGCAGGTGAGCTCAATCAACATCGCCGCCGCAGTGGTCTTCGCGATCGTCCCGTGGCTGCACAAATTTGGGGACCTGGTCGCGCCGCTGACCTTCCTCGGCGCGGCATACCTCTCGGTCATCGCCAACTGTCTGGACGTGGGCACCGGCGCGGGCACCCAATTCTTCTTTCTGGTGGGCGCCTGCCTGGTGGTGTTGTTGCTGGGCATCGAGCACATCGTGCTGGCGTCCGGCCTGGCGGCGGTGGCCGCGGGGCTGATCATCGCCGTCGAGTTCCTGGTCCCCCGCGACACCGGGTTGCAGCCGAGCTGGGCCCAGTCGGCCGGGTTCGTCATCACGGCGATCTCCAGCGTGGTCATGGTGGTCGTGACGATGTGGTTCGCGCTGCGCGACACCGCCCGCGCCGAGGCGGTGATGGAGGCGCAATACGAACGGTCCGAGGAGCTGCTGGCGAACATGTTGCCGAGCAGCATCGCCGAGCGGCTCAAACAGCCCGACCGCGGTGTCATCGCCGACAAGTACGACGTCGCGTCGGTGCTGTTCGCCGACATCGTCGGGTTCACGGAACGGGCCAGCAGCACGCCGCCCGCCGACCTGGTGCGCTTTCTCGACCGCCTCTATGGCGCCTTCGACGCGCTGCTCGACACGCACGGGCTGGAGAAGATCAAGGTGAGCGGCGACTCCTACATGGTGGTCAGCGGCGTTCCCCGGCAGCGGCCCGACCACGCCCAGGCGCTCGCCGACTTCGCGCTCGACATGGCCGGTGTCGCCGCAGCACAGAAGGATCCGCGCGGCCAGCCGGTCCCGCTGCGCATCGGCATGGCCTGCGGCCCGGTGGTGGCGGGCGTCGTCGGCTCCCGCCGGTTCTTCTACGACGTCTGGGGCGACGCGGTCAACGTCGCCGCCCGCATGGAATCCACCGATTCGGTGGGCCGCATCCAAGTGCCCGAGGCCATGTACGAACGCCTGAAGGACGAGTTCGTTCTGCAGGAGCGCGGCCGCATCGACGTCAAGGGCAAAGGCTTTATGCGCACCTGGTATCTGATCGGTCGCAAGGCAATCGAACCACCCCGCGACGTGCTCGCCGAGGGCTCGCGCCGCGCGCACGTCTGACCTAAGTCCCTGTACCAGAACCCGGGTTTATGCCAGACTGCGGCCATGACTACCTCCCCTGGTACCGCTGAAGTTCCGAGCTTGTTGCCGCACCTGTGGAAATCCGCTCTGCTGTCGGGAATCCTGTCGCTGATCGTCGGCGTGGTGGTGCTGGCGTTGCCCGGCCTGTCCATCCTGGCCGCCGCCATCGCCTTCGGCATCTACCTGCTGATCACCGGCGCCGCGCAGGTCTTCTTCGCCTTCAGCCTGCACGTCTCGGCGGGCAGCCGCATCCTGCTGTTCATCAGCGGGGCCGCGTCACTGATCTTGGCGGTCTTGGCATTTCGGCATTTCGGCAAGGACCCGCTCACCGCGATCCTTCTGCTGGCCATCTGGATCGGCATCGGCTTCATCTTCCGCGGCGTCGGGACGACCGTCTCGGCGATCAGTGACCCCCGCCTGCCCGGGCGCGGCTGGAACATCTTCCTCGGGGTGATCACCCTGCTGGCGGGCATCGTTGTCCTGGCGTCCCCGCTGGAATCGATCGGCGCCCTGGCGTTCGTCGCCGGCATCTGGTTCGTGGTGATCGGCGTGTTCGAGATCGTCTCGTCGTTCGGCATCCGCAAGGCGTCGAAGACGCTCGGCGCCGGGGCATAAGCCCACGTAGCGCGCCGCCCCGTCATCTACTACACTATGTCGTAGTTGCCCGTAGGGCCTCAGCGATCTGGGGAGATGACAATGAGTGTCGTCGACATCTCGCGGTGGCAGTTCGGTATCACGACCGTCTACCACTTCATCTTCGTGCCGCTCACGATCGGCCTCGCTCCCCTGCTGGCCGTCATGCAAACGGCGTGGGTGGCCACCGGTAAGACGGCGTGGTATCGCCTCACCAAGTTCTTCGGCAAGCTGTTCTTGATCAACTTCGCCATCGGCGTGGCGACCGGAATCGTCCAGGAATTCCAGTTCGGGATGAACTGGAGCGAGTACTCGAAATTCGTCGGCGACGTCTTCGGCGCACCGCTGGCCATGGAGGGGCTGTTCGCCTTTTTCTTCGAGTCCACCTTCATCGGCCTGTGGATCTTCGGCTGGAGCCGGCTGCCGAAACTTGTTCACCTGGCCTGCATTTGGATCGTCGCGCTGAGCGTCAACGCGTCGGCGTTCTTCATCATCGTGGCCAACTCGTTCATGCAGCACCCGGTCGGTGCGCACTTCAACCCGGCGACGCGACGCGCCGAGCTGGACGACATCTTCACGCTGTTGTCCAACAACACCGCCCGGGCGGCGTTTTCCCACACGGTGGCGGGCGCGTTGCTGACCGCCGCGACGTTCGTCGCCGCGGTCAGTGCGTGGTGGCTGGTGCGCTCACAACGGCGCGGACCCGCCGCCGCGACGGACGCCCGCACCATGTTCCGGCCCGCGGTGATTCTCGGTTGCGGCGTGGCGCTGCTCGCCACGGCCGGACTGTTCTTCACGGGCGACCGCCAAGGCAAGCTGATGTTCGTCCAGCAGCCGATGAAGATGGCATCGGCGGAGTCGTTGTGCGCCACCGCAACCGACCCCGACTTCTCGGTGCTGACCATCGGCACCCACAACAACTGCGGCAGCGTCACCGAGGTGATCAAGGTCCACTACGTGTTGCCGTTCTTGGCCGAAGGCCGGTTGAGCGGCGTGACCTTGCAGGGAGTGAACGACCTGCAGCACCAGTATCAGCAGCGCTTCGGGCCGAATGACTACCGGCCCAACCTGTTCGTCACCTACTGGTCGTTTCGGGCCATGATCGGCTTCATGCTGGTGCCGGTCGCCTTCGCCCTGGCGGCCCTGTGGCTGACGCGCGGCGGCCGGACACCCCGGCAGCGTTGGTTCTCCCGCTTCGCGTTGCTCACCATCCCCACGCCGTTCCTGGCCAACATCGCCGGGTGGGTGTTCACCGAGATGGGCCGCCAACCGTGGGTGGTGGCGCCCAATCCGACTGGCGACCAAGCGCTTCGCATCACCGTCCGCGAGGGGGTGTCGCATCTGCCGCCGGGGCTGGTGGTGACGTCGCTGACGACCTTCACCCTGGTGTATGCGGCGCTGGCAGTCGTCTGGTTCTTCCTGCTGAGGCGCTACGTCGTCGAAGGGCCGCTCGAGCACGACGCCGAACCGGCGCCGCCGCGCGCGCCCAGCGCGGACGAGGTGGCGCCGCTGTCCTTCGCCTACTGAGGCGCGTGCGAGTTTCTGGCCCGAAAGGAGCTGACCGATGGGGCTGCAAGAGTTGTGGTTCGGCGTGATCGGGCTGCTGTTTTTGGGGTTCTTCGTCCTCGAGGGTTTCGACTTCGGCGTCGGCATGCTGATGGAGCCGTTCGCGCGCGTCGGGATCGGCGAGGCCGAGCCGTTGCGACGCACGGCGCTCAACACCATCGGGCCGGTATGGGACGGTAACGAAGTGTGGCTGATCGTCGGCGGGGCGGCCATGTTTGCCGCCTTCCCCGGCTGGTACGCCACCGTGTTCTCCACGCTGTATCTGCCCCTGCTGGCCATCCTGTTCGGCATGATCGTGCGGGCGGTGGCCATCGAATGGCGCGGCAAGATCGACGACACCGGGTGGCGAGGCTGGGCCGACGTCGCGATCGCGACCGGTTCGTGGCTGCCCGCGGTGCTGTGGGGCGTCGCGTTCGCCGTCCTGGTGCGCGGGCTTCCGGTGGGCGCCGACGGCCATGTCCACCTGTCGATCACCGACGTGCTCAACCCCTACACGCTGCTGGGCGGGCTGGCCACCGCCGGGCTGTTCTCGTTCTACGGCGCCGCGTTCGTCGCGTTGAAGACCTCCGGCGCCATCCGCGACGACGCCTACCGCTTCGGGCGGTGGTTGTCCCTGCCGGTCACGGGAGTGGTTGCCGCGTTTGGTCTTTGGACGCAACTGGCGCACGGCAAGGACTGGACCTGGCTGGCGCTCGGGCTGGCCGTGGCGGCGCAGCTGGCGGCGGTGCTGCTGGTCTGGCGGCGCGCGTCGGACGGATGGGCGTTCACGTGTGTCGCGCTGGTGGTTGCCGCCGTCGTCATTCTGCTGTTCGGGTCGCTGTATCCCAACCTGGTGCCCTCGACGTTGAACCCCCACTGGAGCGTCACCATCTACAACGCGTCCTCCACCCCGTACACGCTGAAGGTCATGACGTGGGTGACGGCCTTCATGGCGCCGCTGACCGTCGTCTACCAGGCGTGGTCGTATTGGATCTTCCGGCAACGGATTTCGGCCGACCGCATTCCACCGCCCATCGGGCTGGCAAGGCGCGCGACCTGAGCAACGCAGCGCCGCGCCAAAGCCGGGCACCCTTGGATCCGCGACTATGGCGGGCGTCGGGCGCGGTGCGCCGGTACCTGATCGCCTCGGTCGGTTGCGGAGTGGTGATCTCCGCGAGCGCGATCGGCGCGGCGATCGTGCTGGCCGGCATCGTCGCGCGCGTGGTCGACGAGGCCTCCCGGCGGGACCTTCGCGGCGAGCTGGGGCCCCTCTCGATCCTGTTCCTGCTGTGGGCAATTCGCGCGGGAACGCAATGGCTGGCGGCCCGCCTGGGGCAGCGCGGGGCCAGCGCGGTCATCGCCGACCTGTCGGGTCAGGTGCTGACCGCGGTCACCGCCCGGCAGCCCGGCGAGCTGGCCGCGCAACGCGACACCGCCGCAGTGGTGGCGACGCGTGGGCTCGACGGCCTGCGCGCCTACCTCACCGGCTATCTGCCGACGCTGATCCTGGCCGCGATCCTCACCCCGGCGACCGTCGCCGTGGTCGCGATCTACGACCTGAAATCGGTGGTGGTCGTGGCGATCACCCTGCCGCTGATCCCGGTGTTCATGGTGCTGATCGGCTTGGCGACCGCCGAACGGTCGGCGGCCGCGCTGGCCGCCATGACGACCCTGCAGGCGAGGCTGCTCGACGTGATCGCGGGGATCCCGACCCTGCGGGCGCTGGGCCGCGCCCGCGGGCCGGAGCGCCGCATCGCCGAACTCGCCGCGGCGCACCGGCGTTCGACCATGGCCACCCTGCGGATCGCGTTCCTATCGGCCTTGGTGCTGGAATTGCTGGCGACCCTCGGCGTGGCACTGATCGCGGTCGGAATCGGGCTGCGCCTGGTGTTCGGGGAGATGACGCTGACCGCGGGTCTGACGGTCCTGCTGTTGGCGCCCGACGTCTATTGGCCGCTGCGCCGCATCGGCGTGGAATTCCATGCGGCGCAGGACGGCAGGACCGCCGCCGGGGCGGCGTTCGCGCTCATCGGCGAGCCGCCGTCCCGCCCCGCCCCGACGCGAACCGTCACGGCCCGCGGTGCACCGGTGCGCCTCGAAACGCTCTGCGTGACGGGCCGCGACGGCCAGGCGCCGCACCGGCTGACCGCGGTCCTCCAACCGGGATCCGTCACCGTGCTGACCGGGCGCAACGGCGCGGGCAAAAGCACCACGCTGCAGGCCATCGCCGGGCTCACCGTGCCGACGTCGGGCCGGGTCACCGTCGCCGGGGTGGACGTCACCGCGCTGGAACCGGAGGGCTGGTGGCGGCAGCTGTCATGGCTGCCGCAACGCCCGGTGTTGGTGCCCGGCAGCGTCGGTGACAACCTCCGGTTGTTCGGCGAGCTGGACGACATCGAATACGCTTGCGCGGCGTCCGGATTCGACGCGGTGCTGGCCGAGCTTCCCGACGGCCTGCGCACGCCACTCGGGCGCGGCGGCGTCGGGCTGTCGCTGGGTCAGCGCCAGCGGCTGGGGCTGGCCCGCGCGCTCGGCTCGTCGGCCGCGGTGCTGCTGCTCGACGAACCGACCGCGCACCTGGACGCCGCCACGGAGCACCGCGTCCTGCGGGCCCTCGTCGAGCGCGCCCGCGGCGGCGCGACCGTGGTGGTCGTCGGCCATCGGGAACCCGTCATCGCCATCGCCGACCAGGTGGTCGGTGTGGTCGGTGTGGTCGCGGACAGCGGGGTGCGCCGTGCGCCGGTCTGAGGGTGCCCGCGCCGTGGGCGCCGCCGTCATCGACCTGCTGCGTCCGCGGCTGGGACGCGTCGTGGTCGCCGTCGCGCTGGGGGTGTTGTCGCTGGGCAGCGCGCTGGCCCTGGCGGCGGTCGCGGCGTGGCTGATCACCCGGGCGTGGCAGATGCCACCCGTGCTGGACCTGTCGATCGCGGCGGTCGCGGTGCGCACGTTCGCCATCTCGCGCGCCGTTTCGCACTACTGCGAGCGGTTGGCGTCGCACGACACCGCCCTGCGGGCGGCCGGCACCGCCCGGGAACGGATCTATCGCCGCCTGGCGCGCGGCCCGGCCGCGGCGGCGGTGCGGCTGTCCAGCGGTCAGCTGGTGGCGCGGGTGGGCGTCGACGTCGACGAACTGGCCAACGTGCTGGTGCGCGCGATCGTGCCGATGGGTGTCGCGGTGGTGCTCGCCGTGGCGGCGGTAGCGGTGGTCGCGGTCGTCTCGGTGCCCGCGGCGCTGGTGCTGGCGGCCTGCCTGGCGTCGTCCGGCGTCGTGGGGCCGGCGCTGGCGGGCCGGGCGGCGGCCTCGCAGGAAGCCCTTGCGCGCGAACACCTTTCGGAGCGCGACGCGGCCGCTCTGCTCGCGCTCGAGCACGCGCCCGAGCTGCGGGTCGCCGGGCGCCTCGCGGGGGTCATCGCCGAGTCGCGGCGCCGCCAGCGCGCTTGGGGTGCCGCCCTGGATGCGGCCGCCCGGCCGGTGGCCGTGTCCGAGGCCGTGCCCACCGCGGCGATCGGGATCAGCGTGCTGGGCGCGGTCGTGGCGGCGATCGGGCTGGGCCATACCGTCGCGCCCACCACGCTGGCCGTTCTCATGTTGCTGCCGCTGTCCGCGTTCGAGGCCATGACGCCGCTGCCGGCCGCCGCTGTCCAGTTGACGCGTTCGCGCGTCGCCGCCCGCCGGCTGCGCGACCTCGCCCCACCCGAGCCGGGACCCGAGCCCCCGGCCGAGGCCGCGCCGGCGCCCGCGCGCACGGCTCGGTTGTGCGCCGACGTCGTGTCCGGCCACCCGGGCGCTGGCCGTTCGGCCCGCGTGACGCTCGACCTGCCACCCGGCGCCCGGCTGGCCGTGACGGGCTCCAGCGGGTCCGGCAAGACGACGCTGTTGATGACGTTGGCCGGTTTGTTGCCCGCGCTGGACGGCCGCGTGGCGCTCGACGGCATCGATGTCGACCGGTGGCGCGAGGCCGACCTGCGCAGTGCGGTCTGCTTTTTCGCCGAGGACGCCCACGTGTTCGCCACCACCGTGCGGGACAACCTGCTGGTCGCCCGCGGCGACTGCGGGGACGACGAGCTGTCCGCCGCGCTGCGCGCCGTCGGGTTGGGCGACTGGGTCGCGGGCCTGCCCGACGGCTTGTCGACGGTGTTGACCGGCGGCGCACAAGCCCTCTCGGCCGGGCAGCGGCGCCGGCTGCTGCTGGCGCGCGCGGTGCTCTGCCGGGCGGGGATCCTGTTGCTGGACGAGCCCACCGAGCACCTCGACGCGGTGGACGCGCAGCGCGTGCTCCTCGACCTGCTGAGCCCCGGGTCGGCGCTGCTCGGCGCGGACCGTACGGTCGTGGTGGCCACCCACCAGCTGCCCGGCGGCGTCGACTGCCGCGAGTGGCGCATCGACGCGGCCGCACCGGCCGGCTGAGCCCCGTCAGTCGTCGGTGGCCAGCACGTCGCGCACCGCGGCGTCGACGGTGCGCAGCACCTCGGGGTCGATGCCGGCGCGCCCGCGCACCAGGATCGAGGCGTAGTTGGCCGCCGGCAGTCCCTCGGCGGGGCACAACCCGTCGGGCAGCTTCCCGATCATCGGCAGCAGCGCCACCCCCAGCCCGGAACGCACCGCCGCGCACAAGCCGGACAGGTCACCGCACTCGGCGGCGATCTCGTAGGCAATGCGGCGTTTCTCCAAGATCGCGAAGGCAGGTTCGCGCAGCGTGCAGGGCTCCGAATAAATCACCAGCGGCAACGGGTCGCGAGTCGATGCGGCAAAGCTGCGCGATGAGACCCATTGCAGCCGAACCGATCCCGAGGCGTTAGCGCGGTCCAGCCCGGCGCCGTCGAGCATGATCGCCAGGTCGACGAGCCCGCGGTCGATCGACTCGGCCAACGACACGTTGCGGTCGAGCTTGAAACGCACCCGCCGGTCGGGCAGCCGTTCGCGCAGCACCCCGGTCAGGCCGGCCAGCATCACGTCCGCCCCATGCTCCGTGGCACCGATGGTCAGCAGTGTGTGTTCGGTCGCGCCCAGGTCGTCGAGCGCCGCATCGTGGGCGGCGAGGATCACCCGGGCGTGCCGCAACACCTTTTGGCCGACCTCGGTGAAGATCACCCCGCGACCGGAGCGCTCGACCACGGTCTGACCCACGACGGTCTCGATCCTGCGCAGGTGCTGGCTGACCGCCGACTGGCTCAGGTGCAGCGCGGCGGCGGCGCGGTGAAATCCACCACAGTCGGCCACCGCGACGAGGCTGCGCAGCGGGGCGATGTCCAGAACTTGAGCCACCCCCGCACCATAGTCTGATCAGCGAAAGTGATCAATCAACGGGCAAAAGTCGCGAATTGCCGGAACCGTACCGCGGTCCCGATAAGCAATGCTGATCGGTTGCGATCGCCAATAATCGTTGGACTCGGGCAGCGTTTCCCGCGACCATGGGCACCATGCACTTGCCGCGCATGCCCCTGAGCACCGCCACGGCGATCACGCTGTCCTACGCGGTCGGCTACCCGATCGGCGCGTTGGCGGTGGCCGCGATGACGCCGATGCACGCCCTGGTGCTGCGGTTCAGCCTGGCGGCGGCGATCCTGACCACCTGGACCGTCGTGGCCAGGGTCCCGTGGCCGCGCGGCGCCCAGTTCGGCCACGTCGTCGTGACGGGCCTGTTGATTCAGGCCGTGCAGTTCTGCTGCCTGTACGAGGCGCTGCAACTGGGCTCCCCCGCCGTGCTGTGCGCCGTGGCCGTGGCGATGAACCCGGTGATCACCGCGATCCTGGCCACGATCTTCCTGCGGGAACCGTTGGGGGCGCAGCGGATTGCGGCGCTGGCGCTGGGCGTGTTCGCGGTGCTCGCCGCATGCGCCAAGCGGCTGATGAGCACCCACGGCGTGGACCCCGTCATCGCGCTGCTGCTGGTCGCGCTCCTGGGTGTGTCGGCGGGCGGCATCTACCAGCAACGGTTCTGCACCGGGGTGGACTTTCGCGCGATGAGCGCGCTGCAGAACGCCGTCGCGCTGATCCCGGCCGTGGCGCTCGCGGCGTTCACGCCGCTGACCGTGCACCATCGCACGCAAGCCGTGATCGCGATCGCGGCCATGGTGTTGCTCAACGCGACGCTGGCCGTCAGCCTCTACGTGCGCGCCATCAACGCTCACGGCGCGGCCGCCGTGGCCATGCTCTTCGCCGTCATCCCGGCCGTCGCCGCCGTGTTGTCGTGGCTGATGCTGGGCCAGCGGCCCGACGTCGGCGTCGCGATCGGCCTGGTCGCGGGCGGGCTGGCGTGCTGGCTGAACAGCCGGGCGACCAACCGGCACCGCCGCCAACACGCCGCGGAAACCGGGGCGCTCGGCGCCGACCCGCCGCGCGGTGCGATGAAGGCCGCGATCGCGGCATCGCGGCCCTGACGCCGGGGCGTCGCCGTCACAGACGTCGGCGTCGGGGCAGAAACTCCAGCGACAGCAGCACGAACAGCAACGGGACGATCTGGGTCCACGTGATCAGCACGTAGCGGCGGCCGGCGAGCGCGTGGAACTTGCGCACGTACCGGTACAACGACTCCAGCGCGATCAGCGGATCCAGCAGATGGGTCAGCGCGTACACGACGCGGTGCGTCAAGCCGCCGTCGGAGCGGTCGAAGATCTCCGGGAATGCGGCGAACGCCAGCGAAACCCGTTGCGCGCCGGACTCTTTGCCGGCCATGATCATGTCGACGGTGAGCCGCTCGTCGAGTCCGTTCGGGGCGTGGCGGCGTCGCCACGGGACGTCGAGGGTGACGTCGGCGCCGTGCCCGGCCGTGGCGAAGCGGTGAAACGCCTGGACGGTGCCGGCGGCGTCGCGGGCGAGAATCAGCCGGACGCCCGGGAATCGGCCCTCCAGCACCCCATCGAGGTTCATGTGAAACCCCCGGTCGGCGTGGGCACCCTTCGTCGAATCCCTTACCACGTCGACCAATTCGGCCAGTTGCGGCTCGCGCAGTTCCTGCTCCGCGACGATCTCGGTGGTGATGCCGCAGTTGTGGGTGCGCTGTACCGCCTGGCGCAGATTGCGGAATTTCCGGCCGACCATGTCGAAGGTGGCGACGTCGACGACGACGTCGCGGCCGATCGGGACGGGCCGCAACGGTTGTCGCAGCGCCGTCCACAGCGGCAGCCGGCCTTCGCTGCAGCCCACCACCGCGATGCGCCAACCGTGGGCGTGGCAGTGGGCGGCGAAGTCGTCGACCAGGGAGGCGAATTGGGTCTCGTCGCCGATCGGGTCACCGCTGACCACGGCGAAACCCCACCGCGTCCGGTAGGCCAGGGCTGCCCGGCCGTCGCGGCTGAACCGATAGCTCTTGCCGGTCTGCATGGCGAACGGCGCCAACGGATCACCGCGGGTGGCGTCGACCAGCCGCCACACCCGGGGCAGGTCGCCGGGGGTGGCACGCGAGGCCGTCGGCCACATCAACGCCAGGCCCGAGGCGGCGATCGCGACGTCACCCAGTCGATCAAAGGACAGGACGTGCAACCCGAGGCCGGCGATCACCAATAGTGCTGCGCCGCAGGCATGTAGCGCCGTCACGGGGCGGTTCAAGAAGATGCCGCGGGCGATGAACACCACGGCGATCAGGACCGTCGCCGACCAGGCCAGCCGGTCGGCGTCACGCCATTGCGGCTGGGCGTGATGACGCGCGACGACGTGCAGAAGCCAGCAGGCGGCCCCCAACAACGCCAGGGCGCCGGCCAGTCGCGCGGCCGGCGAATCGACCGATACGACAACGCGTTCGGCCGCGGGGGGTTTGGTCGTGGACTTCGTCGATGGCGCGCTCACACTGACCTCCCAGTACGCCGGCGTCAGGTGGACGCTCTCGTGCCCACCCGCGCACCGCATACCCGGCTGACGGCGACCTACGCCAATTATGCACCCGGCGGCCGGAATCGGACCCGCGAAGTGCGCCCGATCAGCGCGCAGAGGGCGGGAAATATTTCAGCACGCCCTCCTGGACCACCGTGGCGAGCAGGTCGCCGGAACGGTCGAAGAAGTGCCCGGTGCCCAGTCCGCGCGAGTCCGCCGCCACCGGCGACGTTGTCGAGTACAGCACCCAGTCGTCGAAGTCGACCGCGCGGTGAAACCACACCGAATGATTGGCCGAGGCCGCGAAGATGCGATCGAACCCCCACGACAGGCCGTGGGTGGTGATCACCGAGTCCAGGACCGTGGTGTCCGACGAATACACCAGCGCCGCCGTGTGCAGGACGGGGTCGTCGGGCATCGGGCCGAGGGCCTTCATCCACACCCGGTTGTGCGGCAACCGGTCTCCTTTCTGCCGCATCACCCACGCCGGGTCGTTGGTGTAGCGCCACTCGATCGGCTGCAGCGCATTGACGAAATGCGGGACGGTCTCCTCGTAGCCGCGCAACAATTCGCCGATGGTGGGCTGCGCGTGCGGTTCACCCACCGGCGGCGGCTCGACGCCGTGCTCGAGGCCCTGGCCGCCGGCCATGTAGGAGATCAGCGCCGACGACAACAGCGTGCCGTCCTGCAGCGCGTCGACGCGTCGATTGGCGAAGCGCCGTTCGTCGCGCAACCGGGTGACCCGGTACTCAATGTCGGCGGTGATGTCGCCACCGTTGACGAAGTGGATCGACAGCGCGCTGGGCGGCAGGGTGTTGCGGATCAGGGTGCGGCTGCTCGCGACGAACGACTGGGCCATGAGCTGGCCGCCGAACGTCCGCATCGGATTCTTGCTGGGATGCGTGCCGACGAAGACGTCGTCGGCGACTCGGTCGAGCTCAAGGATGGCCAGCAGTTCGTCGAAGTCGGGGTGGTCTGTCGCGGCTTCGTGTTTTTGCTCGCCGGCCGGCACGGGCGCTCCTTGATCTCTAGAGGTCGTCCTCCCCGATCCGGTGCACGTGGATCAGGTTGGTGGACCCCACTGTGCCAGGTGGCGCGCCGGCGACGATCACCACCAGGTCACCGCGCTTGTACCGGCCGAGGTCCATCAGCGACTTGTCCGCCTGGCGGATCATCTCGTCGGTGGAGTCCATCATCGGGACGATGAACGTCTCGGTGCCCCACGTCATCGCGAGCTGGCTGCGCACCTCCGGCCAGGCGGTGAACGCCAGCAGCGGCAGCGGGGTGTGCAGGCGGGCCAGCCGTTTGACGGTGTCACCGGATTGGGTGAACGCCACCAGCGCCTTGGCGTCGAGCCGCTCGCCGATGTCGCGGGCGGCGTAGGAGATCACCCCACGCTTGGTGCGCGGCACGTGCGTCAGCGGCGGGGCGGCCGTGGAGTTGTCCTCGACCGCGCAGATGATCCGCGACATGGTCCGCACTGCCGCCAGCGGGTACTTGCCCACCGATGTCTCGCCCGAGAGCATCACGGCGTCGGCGCCGTCGAGCACGGCGTTGGCGACGTCGGAGGCCTCGGCGCGGGTGGGTCGCGAGTTCTCGATCATCGAGTCGAGCATCTGCGTCGCCACGATCACCGGTTTGGCGTTCTCCCGGGCCATCTGGATGGCCCGCTTCTGCACCAACGGCACCTCTTCGAGGGGCAGCTCGACGCCGAGGTCACCGCGGGCGACCATGATCGCGTCGAAGGCCAGGACGATCGCCTCGAGGTTGTCCACGGCCTCCGGCTTCTCGAGCTTGGCGATCACCGGCACCCGGCGCCCGATCCGATCCATGATTTCGTGCACCAGCTCGACGTCGGACGGCGACCGCACGAAGGACAGGGCGACCAGGTCGACGCCCAGGTCGAGCGCGAAGGTGAGGTCGTCGATGTCCTTCTCCGACAGGGCCGGGGCGGACACGTTCATGCCGGGCAGCGAGATGCCCTTGTTGTTGCTCACCGGGCCGCCCTCGACGACGGTGCAGACGACGTCGTCGCCGTCGATGCCCTCGACGACCAGGCCGACCTTGCCGTCGTCGACCAACACCCGGTCGCCGACGGCGGCGTCGCGCGCCAGCTTCTTGTAGGTCGTGGACACCCGGTCGTGGGTGCCCTCGCAGTCGGCGACCGTGATGCGGACGGTCTCGCCGTCGGCCCAGAAGGTGGAGCCGGTCGCGAAGCGCCCAAGCCGGATCTTGGGGCCCTGGAGGTCGGCGAGCACGCCGACCGCGCGGCCGGTGGCGTCCGAGGCCGACCGGACGCGTTCGTAGGCGGCTTTGTGATCCGCGTAGTCGCCGTGGCTGAAATTCAACCGCGCGACATCCATTCCCGCCTGGACCAGCGCCAAGATGAACTCGTCCGAATTCGTCGCAGGGCCAAGGGTGCAGACGATCTTTCCGCGTCTACTCACGCCGACCCAGCATAGTCGCGCCGGGCCACCGCGGCCCGCCTTATCGGCTGCCGCGCGGTGAACGATTACCCGCCGGAAATTGTCGGAACCAACGGAAAGCCGGGCAGATTCCGCAGCACCGTCCACGCGGCCGTCGCGATCACCGCCGCCACCAGCGCCGGAGCGGACAGGGCCGGCTTGCCGCGGCCGCGTCGGGCGACCACCCAGCCGGCCAACAGCGGGATGACAATCAGCGCGAAGACGTTGTCGGCCACGCTGGCCATCAGATGCCCGTGCAGCAGGTCGTAGGTCATGCGCAGGCCGCCGCAGAACGGGCAGTCCCAGCCGGTCAGCCACTTGAAGGGACACTGCGGATACACCGAGCGGGTGTCGTGCGGGTCGACCAGCCCGATGTAGCCGAGGGCGCCGCCCAGGGCGACCGTCGTGCCGGCCGCGACGTAACCGCGGTGCCGCCGGTGGGCGTGCGGGTGCCCGGAGGGGGCGATCTCATGGCTGTCGAACACGATGTCAGCTTGCCAGAAGGCGCGCTACGGCCGCTGCTTCCTGCCACGCAGCCGCCAGCCCCTGCGGGGGTTGCGCTCCCCCGCCGCGTCCGATTCGTCGGTTGCGGGCTCGTCGGGCAACGGGGCGGGCTCGTCGGCGGTCGGTTTCGCGGCCGACGCCTCCTCGGCCGCGGGTTCTTCGTCGCGCGCCTGGGCCGCCTCGATCTCGGGCTCCACGGCGTCGGGCTCCACGGCGTCGGGCTCGGCCGCCACCGGCGCCACGGCGGTGTCCGCGATCTCGGGCTCCCCCTGCGGCGCCTGCACCGCCTCGGCCGCCGTGGTTTCCACGGCCTCGGCCTCGGCCTCCGGCGCCCGCGCCGTCTCGGGCTCGGCGTCCGGCTCCGCGGCGTCGGTCGCCGTCGGTTCCGCCTCGGCCGCCACCGGCGCCACCGCGGTCTCCGCGCCTTCCGGGGTCTCCTCGCCATCCGGGGTCTCGGCCGCCGGGGCGTCCGTCCCCGCACCGCCGAGCGCGGTGGTCTCGGCCGTCGCGCCGCCCTGCTCGCCGGCCAGCGCCACCGTCGCCGGCTCCGCCGGTGCCTCGGCGTCGTCGATGCCGCGCAGCGTCTCGGGATCCTCACGACCCTTGGGCGCCACCATGAGGTACACCACGGCGCCGATGAAGACGAACGTCGAGGTGAACGAGTTGATCCTGATGCCCGCGATGTGCGTTGCCGTGTCGTCGCGCAGCAGCTCGACGACGAACCGGCCCACGCAGTAGCCCGCCACGTACACGGCGAACAGGCGACCGTGACCCAAGGTGAACCGCCGGTCGATGTAGAGCAGCGCGACGAAGACCACCAGGTTCCAGATCAGTTCGTAGAGGAACGTCGGCTGCACGACGAGGGCCACCTGGCCCGTCGAGACGCCGTCCAGCGAGTGCGGGTCGATGTACCCGGAGGGGTCGCGCCGGTAGAAGATCTCCAGGCCCCACGGCACGGTGGTCTCCCGGCCGTAGAGCTCCTGGTTGAAGTAGTTGCCGAGGCGGCCGATGGCCTGGGCCAGGATGATGCCGGGGGCGATCGCGTCGCCGAACGCCGGCAGCGGAATGCCGCGGCGCCGGCAGCCGATCCAGGCGCCCACCCCCCCGAGGGCGACCGCGCCCCAAATGCCCAGGCCGCCGTCCCAAATCCGCACGGCCGCACCGAATCCCGCGCCGCCGGGGCCCCAATACGTGCGCCAGTCGGTGGCCAGGTGATAGAGCCGGCCGCCGAGCAGCCCGAACGGCACCGTCCACAGCGCGATGTCGTAGATGACGCCGCGCTGCCCGCCGCGGGCCTCCCAGCGCCGGTCGCCGATGAGCAACGCGGCCACGATGCCGGCGATGATGAACAGCGCGTAGGCGCGGATCGGCAGCGGGCCGAGGTGCCACACACCTTGCGGCGGGCTCGGGAAGTAGGCGAGCAGCGTGGTCACGAGGCGCCCGCCCGAACACCGGCGGCGAGTTCCTCAGTCAGTGCGCGCAAAGCCGGTAGCCCCCCGTCACCCAACGCCGACACCAGCGCCGAACCCACGATCACGCCGTCGGCGTAGCGGCCGATCTCTGCGGCTTGCTCGCGCGACCGCACCCCCAGCCCGACACCGACGGGCAGGTCGGACACGGCCTTCACCCGGCGCACCAGCTCGGGCGCGGCGTTCGACACCGCGTCGCGGGCTCCCGTTACGCCCATCGTCGACGCCGCGTAGACGAAGCCCCGCGACGCCTCGATCGTCAACGCCAACCGCTCCGGCGTCGACGACGGCGCCACGAGAAAGATCCGGTCCAACCGATGCTCCTGCGCGGCCGCCAACCACTGGCCGGCTTCCTCGGGTATCAGGTCGGGGGTGATCAGGCCGTGGCCGCCGGCCGACGCCAGGTCGCGGGCGAACGCGTCGACGCTGTAGCGCAGCACCGGATTCCAGTACGTCATCACCACGGCGCTGCCGCCCGCGGAGCTGATGGCCTCGACCGCGGCCAGCGTGTCGCGCACGCGCACACCGCGCTGCAGCGCCGCTTCGGTGGCCCTGGCGATGGTTGGGCCGTCCATCCCCGGATCCGAGTAAGGCACCCCGACTTCGACGATGTCGCAACCGGATTCGACCAGTGCGACCATCCCGTCGACGGAAGAGCGGACGTCGGGGTAGCCGGTGGGCAGGTAGCCGATCAGCGCCGCGCGGCCGTCCGCACGGCACGACTGAAAGACCGACTCGAGCCGGCTCGCCTCGCTTTGCTTGAGCGTCATTGCTGATCGGACTCCATCAGCCCGAACCACTGCGCGGCCGTCGCGACGTCCTTGTCGCCCCGGCCCGACAGGTTCACCACGACGATCGCGCCGGGCCCCAACTCGGCGCCCAGTTGCAGGGCACCGGCCACGGCGTGGGCGGACTCGATGGCGGGGATGATTCCTTCGGTGCGGCACAGCAGGCCGAAGGCGTCCATGGCCTGCACGTCGGTGACGGGCCGGTATTCCGCGCGGCCGGTGTCCTTGAGCCACGCATGCTCGGGACCCACGCCGGGATAGTCCAATCCCGCTGAGATGGAATGGGATTCAATGGTCTGCCCGTCCTCGTCCTGCAGCAGATACGAGAACGACCCCTGGAACGCCCCCGGCGAGCCGCCGGTGAAGGTGGCCGCGTGCCGTCCGGTTTCGACGCCGTCGCCGGCCGCCTCGAAGCCGACCAGCCGGACCGCGGGGTCGTCGATGAACGGGTGGAAGATGCCGATCGCATTGGAACCGCCGCCGATGCAGGCGACGACCGCGTCGGGCAATCGGCCCGCCTGCGCCTGGATCTGGGCGCGCGCCTCGAGGCCGATGATGCGCTGGAAGTCGCGCACCATGGCAGGAAACGGGTGCGGGCCCGCCGCGGTGCCGAAGCAGTAGTAGGTGGTGTCGGCGTTGGTGACCCAGTCCCGGAACGCCTCGTTGATAGCGTCTTTGAGTGTGCGCGAACCACTTTCGACGGACACGACCCGCGCCCCCAGAAGCCGCATCCGCGCCACGTTGAGCGCCTGCCGGGCGGTGTCCACCGCCCCCATGTAGATCACGCACTCGAGGCCGAGCAGGGCGCACGCCGTCGCCGTCGCCACCCCGTGCTGACCGGCGCCGGTCTCGGCGATCACCCGGTGCTTGCCCATCCGCTGCGCCAGCAGCGCCTGACCGAGCACGTTGTTGATCTTGTGAGATCCCGTGTGGTTGAGGTCTTCTCGCTTGAGGAAGATGCGCGCCCCGCCGGCGTGTTCGGACAGGCGCGCCGCCTCGTATAGCGGCGACGGCCTGCCGGCGTAGCTGGCTTGCAGGCGGTCCAGCCGGTCCAGGAAGTCGGGGTTGATCCGTTCCTTCTCGTAGGCGGCCGTGACCTCCTCGATGACCGCCATCAGCGCCTCGGCGACATAGCGGCCGCCGTAGACGCCGAAATGCCCGGCCGAGTCCGGTTCGTGCCGAGTCGGTTCGGCGATGGCCGCGCTGGGCAGCGGAAGGCCCGGAAGGGAGGCGTCGACCATTACCAAAGCTCCACGCGCAGAGGGCTCATCGGGTTCAACGTTTCAGCGCCGGGCACGTCGACGAGCAATTAGCGAGCCGGTTTCGGACAGGACGGGTGGGTGCCCGCGGTGACCAGGTCGGCGACGGCGGCGCGCGGGTCACCGCTTTTCACCAGACCCTCACCGACCAGCACCGCGTCGGCGCCCGCACCGGCGTAGGCCAACAGGTCCGCGGTACCGCGCACGCCGGATTCGGCGATCCGGATCACCTTGCTGGGCAGGCCGGGAGCGATGCGCGCGAAGCAATCCCGGTCCACCTCCAAGGTGGCCAGATCGCGGGCGTTGACGCCGATCACGCTGGCGCCGGCCTTGAGCGCCCGGTCGGCCTCCGCCTCGGTGTGCACCTCGACCAGCGCCGTCATGCCCAGTGATTCGGTGCGATCCAGCATCGACACCAACGCCGACTGGTCCAGCGCGGCGACGATCAGCAGCAGCATGTCGGCACCGTGCGCTCGCGCCTCGTGGATCTGATAGGGCTGCACCACAAAATCCTTGCGCAGGATGGGAATCGACACCGCGGCCCGCACCGCGTCGAGGTCGTCGAGCGAGCCGCGGAATCGCCGTTCCTCGGTGAGCACGCTGATGATTCGGGCGCCGCCGTCTTCGTAGGCCCGGGCCAGCTTCGCCGGATCGGCAATGGTGGCCAGGGAACCCGCCGACGGGCTGGCGCGCTTGACCTCGGCGATGACGCCGATTCCGGGTTCGCGCAGGGCGGCCATCACGTCGAGCGGTGGCGGCGCAGCGGCTGCGGCGGCTTTGATTTCGGACAGGCTGATCAGCGCTTCGCGCGCGGCAACGTCGGCCCGGACTCCTTCGAGGATGGAGTCAAGCACGGTTGCCGGACTCATGCTTGTCGCTTCCCTTCCCACCGTCACCCTACGGCCGCCCACTTGTCCCCAAGCCGATCGCGACGACGTCCATGAAGGGTAGCGGCACCCGGCTCGCGGCCCATCACCGACCCTCGGTGTCAGACCGGTGGGACGGGTCGGTCGGCTCCCGCGTCGGGTCGCGGCCCTCGTCAAGCGCGTCCCAGATCATCCGCTCCGACAAGTCCGCCGTCCCCGGCTCGTCCGCCCCGGCCTCGGTGGGGTCCTGCCGCGCGATCGAACGGCGCGTCGCGGGCGCCGCGTACCGCTCCGCGCTCACGCGCGCCGACCCGCGATCCCCGGCCGCCCGCATGAGCAGCACGGCGGCGATGAGGACGCCCGCGGCGGCAGCCACCGCGACACCGGCGCCCCAGTGCCGCCGCTCGCTGCCCACCAGCGACATCACCGTGACGTGCGCCAGCTCGGCGCCGCGCACCGCCACGTCGGGCACCACCCACAGGCTGACGCCCAGGTAGCCGACGGCCAGGCTGACCAGCGCCAGCAGCGCCGCCAGGGCCCGCAACGGCCAGCCGCGCACGGCCAGCGCCGCGACCGCCGCGGCCAGCAGCAGCACGGCCAGCGGCAGCAACGCCGTCGACCAGGCGCCACCGGACAGCGCCACCTCTTTGGGCGGGCTCAGCCCGTCGAACGACCGGACCACCACCCACGGCAGCCGGGCGGACGCCCACAGCGCGCCCGCGGCCACGACCAGCAGCACCTGGGCGCTGCCGATCAGCCGCCGGCCGGGGCGCCGGGAGCTCGGGTCAACAGTCATCGGGGCCCGCGTCCGGGGCGGTCAGCGTCTCGGCGGCGGCGATCGCGTTGAGCACCGCGCGGGCCTTGTTGCTCGCCTCGGTGTACTCGTAGGGTCCGTTGGAGTCGGCGACCACCCCGCCCCCGGCCTGTACGTAGGCGGTGCCCGCGCGGATCAGCGCGGTGCGGATGGCGATCGCGAAGTCGGCGTTGCCGGCGAAGTCGAGGTAGCCCACCACCCCGCCGTAAAGGCCGCGGCGCGTCTTCTCGACCTCCTCGATGAGCTCCATGGCCCGCACCTTCGGCGCGCCGGACAGCGTGCCCGCGGGGAAGCACGCCGTCACCGCGTCCAGGGCGGTGCGGCCCTCGGCAAGCGTTCCGGACACGGTCGACACCAGGTGCATGACGTGGCTGTAGCGCTCGATGTGGCTGTAGTCCTCGACGTGCACGGTGCCCGGCGCGCAGACCCGGCCCAGGTCGTTGCGGCCGAGGTCGACCAGCATCAGGTGCTCGGCGCGCTCCTTCTCGTCGGCCAGCAACTCCTTTTCCAGCAGCTGATCCTCCTCGTCGGTCTCGCCGCGCCACCGGGTACCGGCGATCGGGTGCGTCGTGGCGGTGCCGTCGGCGACGGTGACCAACGCCTCCGGACTCGAGCCGACGATCGAGAAGTCGGTGCCGCCCCGCGCGTCCGGAACGTGGAACAGGTACATGTACGGGCTGGGGTTGGTGACCCGCAGCATCCGGTACACGTCGATCGGGTCGACGTCGGTGTCCATCTCGAAGCGCTGCGACGGCACCACCTGGAAGGCCTCGCCCGCGGCGATCTGCTCGACGAGGTAGTCGACGATCTTGCCGTACTCCTCGACGCTGCGCTGCGCGCGATACCGCGGCTCGGGCCGGTCGAACGTCGCGACCGTCGACGACAGCGGCTGGCCCAGCGCCGCGGTCATGACGTCGAGCCGGGCGACCGCGTCGTCGTAGGCCTCGTCGACCCGTTCGTCGGTGCCGTTCCAGTTCACGGCGTTGGCGATGAGCGTGATGGTGCCCTCGTGGTGGTCCACCGCCGCGAGGTCGGTGGCCAGCACCACCAGCATGTCGGGCAGCCGCAGGTCGTCGACCGCCAGCTCGGGCAGGCGCTCGAGGCGGCGCACCATGTCGTAGGCGAAGAAGCCGACCATGCCGCCCGACAGCGGCGGCAGCCCCGGCAACACGGCCGTCGCGAGCAGTTCCAGTGTCGCCCGCAGCGCGTGCAGCGGGTCGCCGCCGGTCGGCGCGTCCTGCGGCACCGCACCCAGCCAGACCGCCGCGCCGTCGCGCACCGTCAGCGCCGAGGGCGACCCGGCGCCGATGAACGACCACCGCGACCAGGACCGGCCGTGTTCGGCCGATTCCAGCAGGAAGGTCCCCGGCCGGTTGGCGGCCAGTTTGCGGTAGGCCGACAACGGCGTCTCGCTGTCCGCGAGTACCTTGCGGGTCACCGGGACCACCCGATGCTCGGCCGCCAGCTGGCGGAAATCCTCTCGTGAGGTCGTCGCGGCGAGGTGGGCTTGCACCGAACCATCTTCCCAGACGCCGGACCCGGCTTCGCGCGCGTGACGCCGCCGCGCTGCTCGCCACGGCAATCGCCCCGGGGCTACGCTCACGCCATGAAACCTGGCGACACCGTGGCGGACTTCGAACTGCCCGACCAGACCGGAACCCCGCGCAAGCTCAGCGACCTGCTGGCGGACGGACCCGTCGTCCTGTTCTTCTACCCGGCGGCGATGACACCGGGGTGCACCAAAGAGGCCTGCCACTTCCGCGACCTGGCGGCCGAATTCGCCACCGTCGGGGCCAACCGGGTGGGCATCAGCGCCGACCCGGTGCACAAGCAGGCCCAGTTCGCCGACCTGCGCAACTTCGACTACCCGCTGCTCTCGGATGCCGACGGCACCGTGGCCGCCCAGTTCGGCGTCAAGCGCGGCCTGCTGGGCAAGCTGCTGCCGGTCAAGCGCACGACGTTCGTCATCGACACCGACCGCACGGTCCTCGACGTGATCTCCAGCGAGTTCAACATGGACAGCCACGCCGACAAGGCGCTGGCCGCGCTGCGCGGCCGCTCCTAGCGACGCCGACGCGTCACGGGCTGATCGCCAGGAAGACGTAGGCGGCCAGCAACACCACGTGCACCTCCCCCTGCAGCCGGGTGGCCCGCCCGGGAACGACGGTGAGCATGCTGGTCACGACCGTCAACGCCAGCAGGACCAGCTGCACCGGCCCCAGGCCCAGCAGCAGCGGACCTTTCAGCCACACCGACGCCAGCGCGATCGTCGGGATCGTCAGCCCGATGCTGGCCAGCGCGGAGCCGTAGGCCAGGTTCAGGCTGATCTGGATGCGGCCCTGCCGCGCGGCGCGCACCGCCGCCAGGGTCTCGGGCAGCAGCACCAGCGCCGCGATCACCACCCCGACGAACGACTGCGGGAATCCCACGGCCGTCACCGCCCGCTCCAGGGCCGGCGCCTCCACCTCGGCCAGGCCGACGACCGCCCCCAGCGCCGCGAGCAGCAGGCCGAGGCTGGCCAGCGCCGCCCCCCTGCTCGGCGGGTCGGCGTGGCTCTCGTCCTCGAAGATCCGCTTCTTCTGCCCCTTCTGGGCGACGGGCAGGAAGAAGTCGCGGTGCCGCACCGTCTGCGTGAACACGAACAGCAGATACAGCAGCAACGACGCGACCGCGGCGAACGCCAGTTGCCCGGGCGAGAACTCCCGGCCCGGCTCGCTCGTGGTGAACGACGGCAGCACCAGGCTCAACGTCGCCAGCGTGGTGAGCGTGGCCAGCGCGGCGCCGCTGCCCTCGGCGTTGAACAGGGTGACGCCGTAGCGCCGGGAGCCGAGCAGCAACGACAGCCCGGCGATCCCGTTGGTGGTGATCATCAGCGCGGCGAACGCGGTGTCGCGGGCCAATGTCGCGGCCTCGTTGCCGCCGGAGGCCATCAGCTCGACGATGAGGGCCACCTCGATGATCGTCACCGCTGCCGCCAGCACCAACGACCCGAACGGCTCCCCGATCCGGTGGGCGACCACCTCCGCGTGCTGGACCGCGGCCAGCACGGCACCGATGAGAAACACCGCGGCCACCGCGACCAAAACGGGCCCCAGGTCGCGGCCCCAGATCGACGCCAACACGATCACGGCCAGTACGGGCACGACGACGGTCCAGGACACCCATTTCGACATCGCCCGCCATTCTCTTCGATGTGGTGGAGGCGCGCCTCTTCGGCGCCGCGTGGCGAACGCCTCAGTAGCATGCTCACATGCCCACGAGCGAAGGCCTGACGGCGGGACAGGTGTTTGCTGGTTACACGATCGTGCGGCATTTGGGGGCCGGCGGCATGGGCCAGGTGTATCTGGCGCAGCACCCGCGGCTGCCCCGCCGCGACGCCCTGAAGGTGCTGCCCGGCGACCTCACCGGCAACGACGAGTTCCGGCAGCGGTTCAACCGGGAGGCCGACCTGGCCGCCGGCCTGTACCACGAGCACATCGTCGGCATTCACGACCGGGGCGAATACGACGGGCAGCTGTGGCTGTCGATGGACTACGTGGAGGGCATCGACGCGGCCGAGCTGCTGCGGACCCGTTATCCGTCCGGCATGCCGAAAGCCGATGTCCTGCAGATCATTGCCGCGGTCGCCGACGCGCTCGACTACGCCCACGCCCGGGGGCTGCTGCACCGCGACGTCAAACCCGCCAACATCTTGCTGGGCGACGGCACCCCGCACCGGCGGATCCTGCTGGCCGACTTCGGCATCGCGCGCGAGCTCGGCGAGATCAGCGGACTGACCGCCACCAACATGCTGGTGGGCACCACCGCCTACTGCGCGCCCGAGCAGCTGCGCGGCGCCGATCTGGATGCCCGCGCCGACCAGTACGCGCTGGGCTGCACCGCGTACCAACTGTTGACCGGCGCCGCACCGTTTCAGAACTCGAACCCCGCGGTCGTCATCGGCCAGCACCTGTCCGCGCCGCCGCCGCGGCTCAGCGAGCGCCGACCCGACCTGGCGGACTGCGATCCCGCGATCGCCCGGGCCCTCGCCAAGGACCCGCAGGAGCGCTACGCCTCGTGCGCGGACTTCGCGACCGCGCTGGCCGGCCGCCCGGGCGCCACGGACGTCGCCGTCGGACCGACCGAGGTGATTGCCGCACAACACGTTTCGCCGACGGCGACGGGGGCGCCGGCCGGCCGCGGGAATCGGCGCGGCGTCGCGACCGTGATGGCGGTGCTGGTCGCCGTGGCGCTGGTGGGACTCGGCGCGGTCGTGGGCGGCGCCTGCCACACCGGGGATCACAGCTGCTTCGACGCCGACGTGTTGTTGGCGCCCGAGGGCTAGCCCGGCGTCATGTTGAGGCCCCGCGCGGCGGCGATCGCCGCCCGGGGCCATTCCCGCCGGGCGACGGCGGGGCCGATCCCGTCGCGGCGAATGGTCTCCACGTCGATACCGGTGCCGTTGATCGCCGCGCCGGGCACCCGAAACGAGAACGTCCGGTCCTCGGTGGCGACGGCCAGGATGGCGTCGGTCTCACCGAAACCGTTGGCGCGCATGGTGTCTTCGGCCCAGCGGAACGGCTTGAGGCCGCCGAAGTCCTTGACGTAGACCACCCACAGCCGGATGCCGCGCCCGTCGCGCAGGGCGGCCAGCGCCCGCTCGACCTCGCGACGCTCGTCGGGACTCAACACCGCGGACCGGTCGGTGAGCTGCCGCGCGCCTGGCGGCCGACTTCGGCATCGTCGGGGCCAACCGCCTGGGCCGCGGCGCCGAGCCGGTCTACGAGCAGGCCCAGT
>NZ_LZKC01000301.1:0-657 GCF_001672685.1 Mycobacterium sp. E2462 | reverse complement strand
CAGCCGCTACAAGATCCCGGTGGACGCGTCGGCGGACGTGCACTCGGTGTCGGCGGTCGGTGAGCAGTACCTGGACCTGGTGTCCACCGGCCACCCCGGCAAGTTCCTGTCGCCGGGGCAGACCATCACCAAGGGGACGGTGCCCGCGGAGATCGGGCCGGCGCTGGACACGGCCAACCGCGGCCTGTCGGTGCTGCCGAAGGAGAAAATCGGTCAGCTCCTCGACGAGACGGCGCAGTCGGTCGGAGGGTTGGGCCCGGCGCTGCAGCGGCTGGTCGACTCCACCCAGGCGATCGTCGGTGACTTCAAGACCAACATCAACGACGTCAACGACCTCATCGAGAACTCCGGCGGCGTGCTGGACAGCCAGGTGCAGTCGAGCGGGGCCATCGAGCGCTGGGCGCGCAACCTCAACCGGCTCAGCGCCCAGGCCGCCCAGCAGGACCCGCACGTGAAGAGCATCCTGCGCCAGGCGGCGCCGACGGCCGACCAGGTCAACTCGGTGTTCAACGACGTGCGGGACTCGCTGCCCCAGACGCTGGCGAACCTCGAGGTCGTGTTCGACCTGCTCAAGCGGTACCACACCGGCGTCGAGCAGGTCCTGGTGTTCCTGCCGCAGGGCGCGTCGATCGCCCAGACCGTGGCCGCGCCGTTCCC
>NZ_LZKC01000300.1:0-14630 GCF_001672685.1 Mycobacterium sp. E2462 | reverse complement strand
ATGCCGATCCGTCTCGTGGCCGCGCAGGTGCGCGATCCCGGACAGCCGCGACACCGACCCGGGGGTGGCCAGCGCGGCCAGCGCCGCGACCGACGGGGTGAGTTCACCGACGGCCCGCAGGTCGACGTCGAAACCGGCGTACTCGCGGGTGCCGCGCACTTCCACTGACGAGTCATCCTGTGTGACAGTCGCTTTCAGGTCACGCAGCACCGCCAGGATGTGGTCGGCGGGTTGCACGCTGGCGGCCGGCCAACCCGTGACGCGCACGGTCCCGCCGGTCACCGCCGCGGCCGCCAGGAACGGCACGGCGTTGGTCAGGTCCGGTTCGACCTCCCAGTGCCGCGCGGCCACCGGCCCGGGCCGCACCTGCCAGCGGTTGGGCTCGGAGTCGTCGACGTCCACCCCGGCCTGCCGCAGCATCACCACCGTCATCGCGATGTGCGGCGCGGAGGGCAGCTCGGCGCCTGTGTGCCGCACCACCACCCCCTCGTTGAAGGACGCCGCGCACAGCAACAGCCCCGACACGAACTGCGAGGACGCCGACGCGTCGATGTCCACGGTCCCGCCGACCACCTCCCCGGTGCCCAGGACGCGGAACGGCAGCGCGGAGCCGTCGATGCGCACGCCGAGCCCGCGCAGCGCGTCGAGCAGCGGGACGATCGGCCGGCTGCGGGCCTGCTCGTCACCGTCGAACTCCACCATCGACTTGGCGAGCGCCGCCAGCGGGGGGACGAACCGCAGCACCGTGCCGGCCAGGCCGCAGTCCACCTGCGCCATCGGCTCGGGCGACACGCGGCCGCTGACCGTCAGCTCGGTCCCGTCGCCGTCGACCCGCAGGCCCAGGGTGCGCAGCGCCCCGATCATCAGGTCGGTGTCCCGGCTGCGCAGCGCGCCGCTGATGGTCGGACTGCCCGTATCCTGGGCGGCCGCGAGCGCGGCCAGCAACAGCGCCCGGTTGGTCTGCGACTTCGATCCGGGGACGGTGACGGTCGCGTGCACGGGGTCGGTTGCGGTGGGGGCGGTCCAGGTGGTCACCGGTCCATCATCGCCTGTCGCCCCGCCCTGCCACTATGGGACGTATGTGCGGAAGGTTCGCGGTCACGACGGATCCGGCCCTGCTGGCCGAGAAGATCAAGGCGATCGACGAGGCCACCGGCGCGGCGCCCGACGCGGCGGCCCCGAACTACAACGTGGCCCCCACGTCCACGATCGCCGCGGTGGTCAGCCGGCACGCCGAGCCCGACGACCAGCCCACCCGGCGGGTTCGGCTGATGCGCTGGGGCCTGGTCCCGCCGTGGGCCAAGGCCACGGCCGACGGCACGCCCGAAGCCAAGGGGCCGCTGCTCATCAACGCCCGCGCCGACAAGCTCACCACCTCGCCCGCGTACCGGTCGAGCGCCAAGTCCAAGCGCTGCCTGGTGCCGATGGACGGCTACTACGAGTGGCGGGTCAACCCCGACGTCGGGGACAAGAAGTCCCGCAAGACCCCGTTCTTCATGTACCGCGAGGACGGGGAGCCGCTGTTCATGGCGGGGCTGTGGTCGGTGTGGAAGCCGCCCGGCGGGTCCGAGGACGCGGCGCCGCTGCTCAGCTGCACGATCGTCACCACCGACGCGCCCGGCGAGCTCGCCGGGATCCACGACCGGATGCCGCTGATGCTGCCCGAACGCGACTGGGATCGCTGGCTGGACCCGGACGCCCCGGTCGACGAGCGCATCCTGTCCCGCGTGCCCGACGTGCGCGACATCCGGACGCGGGAGGTGTCGACGCTGGTCAACAGCGTCCGCAACAACGGGCCGGAGCTGCTCGAGCCGGCCGAGTCGCACGCGGAGCAGATGAAGCTGCTCTGACGGGGTCAGTTGCTCAGAACGAGCTTCCAGTTGCCGTTGACGTTGCGGTCCGGGACGCACCAGAAGTTGTTCCAGTTGCCCGGCGTGCTGGCCTTGACGCCCGGCCCGGCGTTCTGGCACGCCTCCCGGGTCTGATAGTTGCCCTCGGTCTGGATCGTGTCGGCGTTGCCGACGCCCACGCCGGTGCTCAGCAAGCCGGCCGCGGCCAGTGCGCCCGCGGCGAGCAGGGTCGCCGCGCGGGGTCGCTTCGTCATCATGGCCGGAGCGTAGCGCGACGGCCCGCGCGCCGACCCGCTTTTCACCGCGGCTTCACCTTCGGCCCTCAGGCGCACAGGTCGGCCGTCACGGCGCCGGTCACGCGGATCAGGTCCCGCGGCGCGACCGCGACCTCCCAGCCGCGCCGCCCGGCGCTGCAGAACACGCGCTCCCACGCCAGCGCGCTGGAATCCAGGACCGTCGGCAGCGGCCTGCGCTGCCCGAACGGCGAGACGGCGCCCAGCACGTACCCGGTGCTGCGGGCGGCGACCGCGGGCTCGGCCATCGACGCCTTGGCCACGCCCAGCGCCGCGGCGGCCGCCTTGAGCGACAGGCGTGCCAACGCCGGCACCACCGCCACCGATAGCCCGGTGGGCACCTCGATGATCAGCGTCTTGAAGATCTGACCCGGCGCGGCGTCGCCGGCCCGGGCCAACGCCTCGATCGCCTCCGCGCCGAACGACTGCTCCCGCGGGTCGTGCTCGAACTTGTAGATCTCGTGCGGCACACCGGCTTTGATCAGCGCGGCGATCCCGGGTGTGGCGGCGCCGGCCACGCCTGGCCCGTCAGGGGCCGGAGTAGCCCGGCGGGTTGACGCCGTCGACCCAGAAGTCCTCACCGAGCTGCGACCCGGGCACGCAGTCGTACACCGACAAGTCGGTGACCCCGGACTCCAGCAGCACGTCCTCGCACAGCAGGGTGTGGCCGGTGAATTCGCGGGCCGGCTTGGTGAGCACGACGTACGCCGCGTCGGAATACACCTCGGGCTTGCGGGCGCGGCCCATCGCCTCGTCACCGCCGAGCAGGTTCTGCACCGCGGCGGTGGCGACCAGGGTGCGCGGCCACAGCGTGTTCGACGCGATGCCTTCGTCGCGCATCTCCTCGGCGATGCCGAGCGCGCACAGCGTCATGCCGTACTTGGCCATCATGTACGCCGTCGGCTTCAGCCACTTGCTCTCCAACAGCACCGGCGGCGACAGCGTGAGGATGTGCGGGTTCTCCCGGCCCTTCATGTGCGGCAGACACGCCTGCGACACCGCGTAGGTGCCCCGCACCTGGATGCCGTTCATCAGGTCGAAGCGCTTCATCGGCACCTCGGCGATGGACCCCAGGTTGATCGCCGACGCGTTGTTGACGACGATGTCGATGCCGCCGAACTGCTCGACGGCCTGGGCCACGGCCGACTCCACGGACTCCGGGTCGCGCACGTCCCCGACGATCGGCAGGGCCTGTCCGCCCGCCTCCTCGAGCTCCTTGGCCGCGGTGAACACCGTCCCCGGCAACTTCGGGTGCGGCTCGGCGGTCTTGGCGATCAGCGCGACGTTGGCGCCGTCCTGGGCGGCGCGCTTGGCGATCGCCAGGCCGATCCCGCGGCTGGCCCCGGAGATGAACATCGTCTTGCCCTGCAGGGCCTGTGCTTGCGACATGGCTCACACTAACGCGCTGGTCGGACGCCCCGGATTACGGGACCGCGGGGCGCGGAAATAGTCGGGCCGCCGGGGCTGTTGATGCTTTCGGTTCTGTAGATGCGGATGCGGCCTACCCGGGCGGACAGTGTCGGGAGCAGCCTTTAGATTGGGAGGAGCAGTTTGGTGTCGACGGCGACGAGCCTGTTGGGCACGCCAGCGGCTGCCCAACCGTTGGCCGGTTTCCTGGCCGGCCCGGTGGCGTGGCCGGTGCTCTCCGGGGACACCGCAGCAGAAGGGACCGGGTTGATCCACATGGCCGACTCCGAGGATGGCCTGGACGGCGCGACGGGACCGGACAGTCCCGAGGCCGCGCCGCGCGAGGAGACGGACGCAGAACTGACCGCGCGGTTCGAGCGCGACGCGATTCCGCTGCTCGACCAGCTCTACGGCGGCGCGCTGCGCATGACGCGCAATCCCGCCGACGCGGAAGACCTGCTGCAGGAGACGATGGTCAAGGCCTACGCGGGGTTCCGGTCGTTCAGGGCGGGCACCAACCTCAAGGCGTGGCTGTACCGCATCCTGACCAACACCTACATCAACAGCTATCGCAAGAAGCAGCGTCAGCCGGCCGAATACCCCACCGAGGAGATCACCGACTGGCAGCTGGCGTCCAACGCCGAGCACTCGTCGACCGGGCTGCGCTCCGCCGAGGTGGAGGCGCTGGAGGCCCTGCCGGATTCGGAAATCAAGGACGCGCTGCAAGCTTTGCCGGAAGAATTCCGGATGGCGGTTTACTACGCCGACGTCGAGGGTTTCCCGTATAAGGAAATCGCCGAGATCATGGATACGCCCATCGGAACGGTGATGTCGCGGCTGCATCGCGGTCGACGGCAGCTGCGCGGCCTATTGGCCGACGTGGCCAAGGAGCGCGGTTTCACCCGCGGGCAGCAGGCGCACGAGGAGGTGTCGTCATGAGTGAGTCGTCCAACCCAGGCGACGTATGCCCCAACGACGCTGCGCACGGCAGCGTCGGCTGTGCGGAGGTGATCCGCCAGGTGTGGTTGCTGCTCGACGGCGAATGCGGCCCGGACACCCGCGAGCAGCTGCGCGCGCACCTCGAGGCGTGCCCGGGCTGCTTCAAGCACTACGGGCTCGAGGAACGGATCAAGGCGCTCGTCGCGTCCAAGTGCAAGGGCGAGCGGGCCCCCGAGGGGTTGCGGGAGCGGCTCCGGCTCGAGATCCGCCGGACCACGATCATCCGCGAACTGCAGTAGCCGCCGGCCGTTCGGTCAGGCGTTGGGCCGCTTGCCGTGGTTGGCCTTGCTGTGCTTGCGGTCGCGCTTCTTCCGGCCTCGTTTGGCCATGGTGAAAACCTCCGTGGATATGCCTGGGAAATGGGGCGCCGGGCGCCCGCTGGCGTGACCCCCAGTCTCTCACAGCCGCCCGTGCCCCGCGGCCACGCCCGGTCCTATGGTTCGATGTAGGCCGAGCCTGATGATGCTCGACGGACCAGCAGCAGCCGTGAGACGAGTGGGGTGAAGATGCCGGAGGACGTACGCGCCGAGATCGTGGCCAGCGTGCTCGAAGTCGTTGTGAACGAGGGCGATCAGATCGGTAAGGGCGACGTCGTCGTGCTGCTGGAGTCGATGAAAATGGAGATTCCCGTCCTGGCCGAGGTCGAGGGCACCGTCAGCAAGGTGAGCGTGGCCGTCGGCGACGTCATCCAGGCCGGCGACCTGATCGCGGTGATCAGCTAGCCACCCGGGGGATCCGGGGAGTCCAGGATGTCAACTCTCGGTGATCTGCTCGCCGAACACACGATGCTGCCGGGCAACGCGGTGGACCACCTGCACGCCGTGGTGGGGGAGTGGCAGCTGCTCGCGGACCTGTCGTTCGCCGACTACCTGATGTGGGTGCACCGCGACGACGACGTGCTGGTGTGCGTGGCCCAGTGCCGGCCGAACACCGCGCCGACGGTGCTGCTGACCGACTCGGTGGGCACGGTCGTCCCCGCCGACCAATTGCCGCTGGTGGCCGGGGCGTTCGCGGACGGCACCGCCAGGCGCGACGACGACGCCGGCGAAGAAGACGCCTGGCTGCCCGGCCCGCACGTCGAGGCGTCACCGGTGCGCTACGGCGAGCGGGTGGTCGCCGTGCTCACCCAGCACCAGACCGCCGTGGCCGCCGACCGCACGTCCGGGCAGCTGGAGACCGCCTATCGGGACTGCGCCCGCGACCTGGTGCGGATGCTGGCCGAGGGCACCTTCCCCGACGTGGGTGACGTGGTGATGTCGCGGTCCACGCCCCGGGCCGGTGACGGCTTCATCCGCCTCGACGTCGACGGCGTCGTCGCCTACGCCAGCCCCAACGCGGTCTCGGCCTACCACCGGATGGGGCTGACCAGCGACCTCGAGGGCCGCAACCTGGTGAAGGTGACCAGGCCGTTGGTCTCCGACCCGTTCGAGGCGCAGGAGCTGGCCGAGCACGTGCTCGACCTGCTGGCCGGCGGCAAGAGCATGCGGATGGAGGTGGACGCCGGCGGCGCGACGGTGCTGCTGCGGACGCTGCCGCTGGTGGTCGACGGCGCCAGCGCCGGCGCCGCGGTGCTGATCCGCGACGTCACCGAGGTCAAGCGCCGCGACCGCGCGTTGATCTCCAAGGACGCCACGATCCGCGAGATCCACCACCGGGTGAAGAACAACCTGCAGACGGTGGCGGCGTTGCTGCGGCTGCAGGCCCGGCGGACCGTCAACGCCGAGGGGCGCGAGGCCCTGATCGAGTCCGTGCGCCGGGTGTCGTCGATCGCCCTGGTGCACGACGCGTTGTCGATGTCGGTGGACGAGCAGGTGAACCTGGACGAGGTGATCGACCGGATCCTGCCCATCATGAACGACGTGGCATCCGTGGACCGGCCGATCCGGATCAACCGGGTCGGCGACCTGGGGGTGCTGGACTCCGACCGGGCGACGGCGCTGATCATGGTCATCACCGAGTTGGTGCAGAACGCGATCGAGCACGCCTTCGATCCGGCGGCCGAGGAGGGTTCGGTGACCATCCGCGCCGAGCGTTCGGCGCGGTGGCTGGACGTCGTGGTGCACGACGACGGGCGCGGGTTGCCCGACGGGTTCAGCCTGGAAACCTCGGACAGCCTCGGCCTGCAGATCGTGCGGACGCTGGTGTCGGCGGAGCTGGACGGGACGCTGGGAATGCGTCAGGCCGCCGCCCGGGGCACCGACGTGGTGCTGCGGGTGCCGATCGGCCGGCGCGCCCGGCTGCTGCTGTGATGACCCCACGCAAGAGTGCGGCCCCGACGGTTCGTCGGGGCCGCACTCTTGGCACTGACTGGGTCAGACTCCGCTGCGGGCCTTCGTCCGGGCGTTGCGACGCTTGAGTGCGCGCCGCTCGTCTTCGCTCATGCCGCCCCAGACGCCCGAGTCCTGGCCCGTGTTCAAAGCCCAGGCGAGGCACTCTGTGGTCACCGAGCATCGATTGCAGACCAGTTTCGCGTCAGCGATCTGCGCGAGCGCCGGGCCGCTGTTCCCTACCGGGAAGAACAGCTCCGGGTCTTCGTCACGACAGACCGCCTTGTGGCGCCAATCCATAAGTTGTTACTCCTCACTGAGTGCGCAGCAAGGCGCACGGCCGTTTTCTCAAGGCTGCTATCGCGTGCACAAGAAACAGGTCCGTGCCCCTACATGTATTTCTGCATGCAACCTTCTGATCGTTTCACAGGCTCAACGGATGTCAATAGCGCCACGTTCGCTCGTGTGCTATCTCACTTTGATCAACCCGTAGCCGAACCCTTACTCCGTTGTACTACACTGCGGAGCTCCGCCGCCCGAGCAGGCGTTTCGCGACTTCGTCGCGGACGGCGTTACGGCTGCTCGGCGGCCATTTTCGAGGGAGGCGCGACGACCGCGAGGGCGTCCGGGACGGACCTGAATGTCATTGTTTCGCGCACGCCGAGGTAATCGCCGTCGAACTGGCACGCCACCGGGCCGCCGGTGGAGGTGATTCGCAGAAAATCGACGTCGTCGGCGGTGATGAGGTGTTTGAAGTCGAATCTCGGCCGTTTGGCGAACATCTGCCGCACGATGCGCAGGGTGGGAATCGGCTTGAGCGTCGTGGGGGCGAACACGCCGAGCCCCTTCTCGAAGGCGCACCCGGGGTTGGTCCACACCGGCCGCTCGTTGGCGAACGTCCAGGGGCTGGAATTCGAGACGAACGCGAAGCTGACGCCGCCCACCGGTTCGCGGCCGGGCAGTTCGAGCTCCAGCATCGGCTCGCGGCGGGTGTAGCCCCACACGGCCGGGACCGCCGCGCGGATGTAGCGCCAGGCCGAGACCTTGCCGCCCTTGTCGCGCTCGGCCTCGACCGCCGCGACCACCTCGGCGTCCACGCCCATGCCGGTGTTGAACACCGCCCACCGCTCACCGCAGTCGATGAGGCCGATGCGGCGCCACGTCCGGTGCCGGCGATAGTCGTCGAGCAGTTGGATGAGCTGGTTGGTGGCCGCCACCGGATCGCGGGAGATGCCCAACGAGCGGGCGAGCACGTTGGCCGAGCCGCCGGGCACCACCGCGACCGCGGGCACCGGTCCCGTCGGGGTGGAGCCGGGGCGGCCGAGCAGGCCGTTGACCACGCCGCTGACCGTGCCGTCACCGCCGTGCACCACCACCAGGTCGACCCCGTCGGCCAGCGCCTTCTCCGCGAGCTCGGTGCCGTGGCCGCGGTGGTTGGTGTGTTCGACGCTGAGCTGCAGGCGGCTCTTCAACGCGTGGGCGAGCAGGTCGCGGCCGGCCGGGGTGGTCGAGGTGGCGGTGGGGTTGACGATCAGCACGGCCCGCATGAGGCCTGAGCTTAGGCGGAGCGGCTAAGGCCCCGCTGTGCGGTCAGCGGTGGGCGCGCGGTGGCTACGCTGACGCTGTGACCTCACCCGCCGCCCCGGCGCCCGTGCGCGGCGCGGGTCGCGTCGTGGCGGGCCAGGGCGCGGCCGCGCTGGTCGTGGCGGTGGTGTTGGTGGTGCGCGGCATCGCCGGTGCCGACCAGCGCGTCGTCAACGGCCTGGGGACGGCGGCGTGGTTCGTCGTCGTGGGCGGTGTGGTCCTGGCCGCGGGCCGCGCCTTGACGGTGGGCAAGCGCTGGGGTCGCGGGCTGGGCGTGTTCACCCAGCTGTTGCTGCTTCCGGTCGCGTGGTACCTGACGGTCGGATCGCACCGGCCGGCGTTCGGGGTCCCGCTGGGCGTGTCGGCGCTGGCCGTGCTGGCGCTGCTGTTCAGCCCCGCCGCGGTGCGCTGGGCCGCCGGCGGCGATCAGGGCGACGCCGCCAGCTCCGCCAGCGGGGCGCCGGACAACCGGTAGGTGGTCCACTCCCGTTGCGCCGCACCGCCGATGCCGTCGTAGAGCGCGATGGCGTCGGCGTTCCAGTTCAGCACAGCCCAGGTCAACCGGGTGTAGTCGCGTTGCACGCATTCGGCGGCCAGCGCCGCCAGCAGCGCGCGGGCCAGCCCGCGGCGCCGAAACGCGGGCCGCACGAACAGGTCCTCGAGATAGATGCCGGCCACGCCGTCCCACGTCGAGAAGTTGGTGAACCACAACGCCATCGCGGCGACCTCGCCGCCGACCTCGGCCACATGCCCGCGGAGCGTCGGCTCCGCGCCGAACAGCGCCGCGGCGATCTGCGTCTCGGCCACCGTGCACTGATCGGCGGCGTGTTCGAAGGCGGCGAGCTCGTGGATCATGGCGGTGATGGCCGCGGCGTCGCCGGGCGCGGCGCGGCGGACGTGCTGGCTCATCGCGGGACCTCCAGGGCGTCGAGGATGGTGGCGAATTTCGTTGTCGTCTCGGCGACTTCGGCGTCGGGATCGGATTCGGCGACGATGCCGCCGCCCGCGTGCGCCAGCGCGCTGCGCCGGTCGGGTGACAGTTGCGCGCAGCGAATGGAGACCACCCAGCGGCCGTCACCGTTCGCGTCGCACCAGCCCACCGCGCCGGCATAGAAGCCGCGGTCGCCCTCGAGCTGGGCGATGAGCCGCGTCGCGTCCCGGGTCGGGACGCCTCCGACGGCCGGGGTGGGGTGCAGGGCCAGCGCCAGATCGATGGCGGTGATCGAGGTGTCGCGCAGCCGGCCGCTGATCGGGGTGCACAGGTGCCACACCGCGGCGGTCCGGCTCAGTTGCGGTTCGGCGGCGATCGACAGCTCGTCGCACAGCGGTTCCAGCGCGGTGCGGATCGTCTCGATGACCAGCCGGTGCTCGTGGCGGTCCTTGGCCGACGCGGCCAGGGCGGCGCCGTTGGCGGCGTCGGCGTCGGGGTCGGCGGCCCGCGGGGCCGACCCGGCGAACGGGCGGCATTCGACGCGGTCGCCGCGGCGGGCCACCAGCAGTTCCGGGCTGGCGCCCACCAGCGCCGCGCCCGCGTGGTCCCCGCCGGCGGGGGTCAGGTCGACGAGGTAACCGTAGGCGGTCGGGTCGGCGGCGATCAGCCGGCGCAGGACGGTGCGGGCGTCCAGTGGCGCGTCGGCGACCAGGCGCAGCGCCCGCGCCAGCACCACCTTGTGCAATGAACTGCCCGGCGCCGCCAGCGAATCGCGCGCCCGCCTGACGCGGTCGCGGTAATCGGCCGGGAGCGGGAGGGCGGCATCGATCCGCACCGCGGGCAGCGGGAAGTCGGCCCAGCGCGGCGGGACCTCGAGACGCCGCACCGCCTCCGGCGCCACCAGGGCGACCGGCCGAGCTACGTCAAAGGGCAACGCCCCCAACACGATCGGCGCAACACCGTGCCGCAGCGCCGCCTGGGCCGCCGGCAACTCGCGGTAGCTGCACCGCACCCCGTCGCCGATCAGCGTCCCGGTGGGCCCGCACAGCACGAACGGCGGCTCGGCGGCCGTCACTGACCGGTCAGCCCGAGCGAAGTCAGCTGTCGCACACCGTGTTCGAATCCGCACACCCCGATCGAGGCGGTGATCATGGCGAAGCGGCTGCCCTCGACTAGCGGCAACTCGACCCACCGGGTGATCACCGCGCGGGAGAAGTGTCCGTGCCCGACGAACACCACGTCGCGCGTGTCCATGTGCTCGAGCGCCATCGCGACGGCCTCGTCGGCGCGGCGGCTGACATCGGCGACGCTCTCGCCATCCGGGCAGCCGTGCGTCCACACCAGCCAGTCCGGGTCGGTTTCGTGGATCTGGTCGGTGGTCACGCCCTCGTAGGCCCCGTAGTCCCACTCGGCCAGCAGGGGGGACACCTCGTCGACGGTGAGCCCGGCCAGCTCCGCGGTGTCCAGCGCCCGCTGGCGGGGGCTGCTGATCACCAGCGGGTCGGCCAATCCGAGGTCGGCGAGGACCCGCCCGGCCAGCTTGGCCTGGGTGCGCCCCGTGTCGGTGAGGTCGACCTCGGTGCGGCCGGTGTGCTGCCCGGATTTCGACCACTCAGTCTCGCCGTGGCGCAGCAGCGCCAGTCGGTGATTGTGCACGCCCATGTCCACCGATTCTGCCGGACGACATGCCGTGGCTGCTGGCCGAAGCGCGCCCCGGGTCGGCCATGCCAGGATGGGCACTGGAACCGCGCGGCGACGCAGTGGGGGCACCTTGCGTTGTGCGGGGGACGAAGCGATGAAAAGGAGCGGCGCCTGTGACCAAGTGCCGGGTGTTGGCGGTGGCCAACCAAAAAGGGGGCGTCGCCAAGACGACCACGGTGGCCTCGCTGGGAGCGGCGATGGCCGACGCGAAACAACGGGTGCTGCTCGTCGACCTGGACCCCCAGGGGTGTTTGACTTTTTCGCTGGGTCAGGATCCCGACAAGTTGGCGGTGTCGGTGCACGAGGTGCTGCTCGGTGACGTCGAGCCCAACGCCGCGCTGGTCGCGACCATCGAGGGCATGACGCTGCTGCCGGCCAACATCGACCTCGCCGGCGCCGAGGCGATGCTGCTGATGCGGGCGGGCCGCGAATACGCGCTCAAACGGGCGCTGGCGAAGCTCGCCGACGACTTCGACGTGGTCGTCATCGACTGCCCCCCGTCGCTGGGCGTGCTCACCCTCAACGGGCTGACCGCCGCCGACGAGGTGATCGTGCCGCTGCAGTGCGAGACGCTGGCGCACCGCGGCGTCGGCCAGTTCCTGCGCACCGTCAGCGACGTCCAGCAGATCACCAACCCGGACCTGCGGCTGCTGGGCGCCCTGCCGACGCTGTACGACTCGCGCACCACCCACACCCGCGACGTGCTGCTCGACGTCGCCGACCGTTACGACCTGCCGCTGCTGGCCCCGCCGATTCCGCGCACCGTGCGGTTCGCCGAGGCCAGCGCCTCGGGCTCGTCGGTGATCGCCGGCCGCAAGAACAAGGGCGCCGTGGCCTACACCGAGCTCGCGCAGGCGCTGCTCAAGCATTGGAAGACGGGCAAGCCGCTGCCGACGTTCACCGTCGACGCCTAGCGGCGATCGCTAGCGCGGCGGAGCCGGGCGACGCGGGTCGCCGCCATGAGGTCAGCCGAGCGCCACCACGGTGTCGCCGCGCTGCTCGAAGATGCGCGACCCGGAAACCGCCGGCACCACCGCCGCGCCGCTCGGCGCCCGGTCCACCGGGATGTCGCGCTCGTTCGCGCCGCTGAGCGGGTCGTAGACGCCGAGCCCGCCGGTCACCGGCACCAGTAGCCGGCCCGCCATCATCACGCCCGGCCCCAACGGGACGGTGTTAGCGCCCGCGGCGATGGTGTACCGCAGCGCCAGGGTGCCGGCGTCGAACACCAGCACCGAATCGCCGGTCCACCAGGTCACCAGGCTGCCCGTGCGCGACACCGCCGCCGCCGTGGACGGGGGCCGGGCCAGCAGCGTGCTCGAGACGGTGGCGCCGGTCTCGTCGAGGACTTCGACGCGCGGCTGCGGAGTGGGCAGGTACACGGCCGTGTTGTTGTCGATGACCGCCAACACGCGAGCGCCCGCGTCCGGCGCGACGCCCGGCTCGGACACCAGGTGCTGCTGCGGTTCGTCGTCGTCCTTGCCGGGGCGCAGCAGGTTCAGGCGCAGGTCGGCCTGGTTGGCGCAGCTCTCCAGCACCGAGACCGCCGACGAGCTGGCCGCGGCGGACAGCAGCCGACACCCGGAGTGCAGGCCGCGCGCCGACGGTTTGACCCGGGCGTCGGTCTCGCCGTAGACGATCATCCGAACCATGTCCGAGCGCCACAGCTCCACGCGGGTGGCGCCGGAGGAGAGCACCGTGGTGCCGTCGGAGGACAGCCGCACCCGCGGGTCGGCGTAACCGCTGCGGGCCGCGCCGCGCCGGCCGGTGGACCCCTCCAGGGTGCTGACCTGCCCGCAACCGCGGTCGTCGTGGTAGACGGCGACGGCGTAGTGGTACACCCACGACACGCCGCACAGGTCGGCGTCGCGGGCGTAGCTCCAGCGGGATCGGCCGGTGTCGAGGTCGCGGCCGTCGACCCGGCGGCCGTCACCGGTGACCAGGGTGCCGCCCACCGCCACCGGGGTGGTGGTGGCGGGGCTGGCGGCAGTCCAGAGTTGCCGCAGCACGGCTGGCACCTGGCGCGCCGACCCGGGGTTGGGCGCGGGCACCGCGGCCGGCCGGCTGATGGTCGCGCGGGCGTCGCTGGTCCACCAGATCAGCGACGCGGCGGCCGCGACCACGACCGCGATGGCCGCGGCGGCCAAGAGATCGCCCTTGGTCCGGCGCTCGGGTCTGACCATGCGGCGGCGGCGGGGGCGCTAGTTGGCGCCGGCAGACGGGGTCGTCGCCGCCTCGGCGGGCTTGCGGCGCCGGCGGCGACGCCGGTTGGCGCCGGCGGCGTTGCCCGGGGGAGCGCTGGCCGGGGCGTCCGCGGGCGCGTCCCCGCCCGATCCGCCGGCGGGCGTGCCGCCCGTCGGGTGGCCGCTGACGGGCTGCCCGGCGCGGGTGCGGGTGCGCCGCCGGTTGCCCGAACGGACGCGCGGGGACCGCTCGGCCTTCGGTGCGTCCTGGTCCTTCGGGCGGCGCTGGCCGTGCGACTTGCGCTTCTCGCCGACCGTGCCGACGGCCTCGGCGGAGATGCCGAGCTCCGCGTAGAGGTGCGGCGAGCTGGAGTAGGTCTCGGGCGGCTCGGGGCAGTCCAGCCCGAGCGCCTTGTCGATCAGCGACCAGCGGGTCAGCTCGTCCCAGTCCACCAGCGTGACCGCGACGCCGGTCTTGCCGGCCCGTCCGGTGCGGCCGATCCGGTGCACGTAGGCCTGCTCGTCCTCGGGGATCTGGTAGTTGATGACGTGGGTGACGTCGTCGATGTCGATGCCGCGGGCGGCCACGTCGGTGGCGACCAGGACGTCGATCTCGCCGGTGCGGAAGGCCTTCAGGGCCTTCTCCCGGGCCGCCTGGTTGAGGTCGCCGTGCACGGCCCCGACCTTGAAGCCGCGTTCGGCCAACTCGTCGGCGACCTTCTGGGCGGTGCGCTTGGTGCGGGTGAAGATCATCGTGGCGCCGCGGCTGTCGGCCTGCAGCACCCGGCTGACCAGCTCCACCTTGTCCAGGGCGTGGGCCCGGTAGACGTACTGCTTGGTGGTGTCGTGGGTGGCGGCCGAGTGCGGCGCCTCCGCGCGGATGTGGGTCGGCTGGTTCATGAAGGTACGGGCCAGGGTGATGATCGGCCCGGGCATGGTCGCCGAGAACAGCATCGACTGCCGGTCGGTGGGGATCTGACGCAGGATGCGCTCGATGTCGGGCAGGAAGCCCAGGTCCAGCATCTCGTCGGCCTCGTCGAGCACCAGCATGGACAGCCCGCCCAGCTGCAGATGCCCCTGCTGGGCCAGGTCGAGCAGCCGGCCCGGGGTGCCGACGACGACGTCGGCGCCGGCGCGCAGCGCCTCGATCTGCGGCTCATAGGCGCGGCCGCCGTAGATGGGCGTGACCGACAGGCGCCGGCCGCCGTCGGCGGTCAGGTACTTGGCGGCGGACGCCAGGTCCTCGGTCACCTGGACGCACAGCTCCCGGGTGGGCACCACGACCAGGGCACGCGGGGTGCCGTTGAGGGGTCGCGTCGCGTTGCCGGTGCTGATGCGCTGCAGCAGGGGCACGCCGAACGCGAAGGTCTTGCCCATGCCGGTGCGGGCCTGCCCGATCAGGTCGTCGCCGGCGAGGG
>NZ_LZKC01000299.1:0-726 GCF_001672685.1 Mycobacterium sp. E2462 | reverse complement strand
GCCGCCGACGCTCATCGTCTCGCTAACGCCTGCGGCTCTTCTTGCGCGGCGGCGGCAGCGCACCCTCGGCGCGCAACCGCGCCGCGTGTTCGGCCAGGGCGTCGACCAACGGTCCGACCGCGGCTGTCTCGGGCTGAACGTCGACCCGCAGACCGAATTCGGCTGCCGTCTCGGCGGTTTTCGGGCCGATGCAGGCGATGATCGTCCGCGCGTGCGGCTTGCCGGCGATGCCGACGAGATTGCGCACGGTCGAGCTGGAGGTGAAGCAGACGGCGTCGAACCCGCCCGTCTTGATCATCTCGCGCGTCTCGGCCGGCGGCGGGGCGGCCCGCACCGTCCGGTAGGCGGTGACGTCCTCGATCTCCCAGCCGCGTTCGCGCAGCCCCTCGGCCAGCGTCTCGGTGGCGATGTCGGCCCGCGGCAGCAGTACCCGGTTGACCGGGTCGAAAATGCTGTCGTAGTCCGGGAAGTCGTCGAGCAGGCCCAGCGAGGACTGCTCGCCCGCGGGCACCAGCTCGGGGCTGATCCCGAAGGCACGAACCCGGTCCGCGGTCGACTCGCCCACGCAGGCGATCTTCACCCCCGAGAACGCCCGCGCGTCCAACCCGAACTCGCCGAACTTCTCCCACACCGCGCGCACCGCGTTGGTGGAGGTGAACACGACCCACTGGAAGCGGCCGTCGACCAGGCCCTTGACGGCCCGCTCCATCTGGGCGGGGCTGCGCG
>NZ_LZKC01000298.1:0-27097 GCF_001672685.1 Mycobacterium sp. E2462 | reverse complement strand
CGCGGAGGCGCGGCCGCAGTTCCCGCATCACCTCGACACCATCGTGCACGTGCCCGCCCCGACGTTCGACGCCGGCGCCCCCGGCCGCGGCGCCGTCCGTTTCGGATGATCAAACGTCTCCAAATCGGCACTCGATTCGTGACCCAAACTGGGTATACCGGATTGACGGCCCAGCAAGGAGCTGGGCTTTGCCAGCTATCCCAAGGAGATCCGCATGGACGTCATGGCAGCTACCGAATACCTGGCCCGGTCCTCGACCCTGACTAGCGTCGGCATCATCGGCTACATCATCATCGGCGGTCTCGCAGGTGCGCTCGCCAGTCGGATCATCCGGGGCAGCGGCGCCGGCATCCTCATGGACATCGTGATCGGCGTCGTCGGCGCCCTCATCGGCGGCTTCATCCTCAGCTTCTTCGTCAACACCGCCGGTGGCGGGCTTATCTTCACCTTCTTCACCGCACTGCTCGGAGCGCTCATCCTGCTCTGGGTCGTCGGGATGGTTCGTCGCACCTAAGTCCCCGCGCCCGTGGTGGTCAGCGGCATGATGGAGCCATGTCGCTGACCACCACGGTGATGCGCGCCTGGCGGGTGCGCCGACCCGGGCCGATGGACACCGACCCGCTCGAGCTGACCCGCGCCGAGGTGCCCCGCCCGGCCCCGTCCGAACTGCTCGTCGCCGTGCGCGCCTGCGGCGTCTGCCGCACCGACCTGCACGTCACCGAGGGTGACCTGCCGGTGCACCGCGACCACGTGACACCCGGCCACGAGGTCGTCGGCGAGGTCGTCGAGCTGGGATCGGACGTCGGCGACGATTTCCGGGTCGGCGACCGCGTCGGCATCGCCTGGCTGCGCCACACCTGCGGCGTCTGTACCTATTGCCGCCGGGGCGCCGAAAACCTGTGCCCCCACTCGCGCTACACCGGTTGGGACGCCGACGGCGGCTACGCCGACTTCGCGACCGTCCCGGCCGCCTACGCCCACCACCTGCCGCGCGGCTACAGCGACAGCGAACTCGCGCCGCTGCTGTGCGCCGGCATCATCGGATACCGCTCCCTGCTGCGCGCCGAGCTGCCGCCCGGCGGCCGGCTGGGCCTGTACGGCTTCGGGGGCAGCGCCCACATCACCGCCCAGGTCGCGTTGGCGCAGGGCGCCGAGGTGCACGTGATGACCCGCGGCGCGCAGGCCCGGGAGCTGGCGATGCAGCTCGGCGCCGCCTCGGCGCAGGGCGCCGCCGACCCGCCGCCCGTGCCGCTCGACGCGGCGATCCTGTTCGCGCCGGTCGGCGACCTGGTCTTGCCGGCCCTCGAGGCCCTGGACCGCGGCGGCACGCTGGCCATCGCCGGGATTCACCTGTCGGACATCCCCAGCCTGAACTACCAGCGCCACCTGTTCCAGGAGCGTCAGGTCCGTTCGGTCACGTCCAACACCCGGGCCGACGCGCGGGCCTTCCTGGAGTTTGCGGGCAAACACCGCATCGAGGTGACCACGCCGGAATACTCGCTGGGCGAGGCCGACCGGGCGTTGGCCGATCTGAGCGCCGGACGGATCGCCGGCGCCGCGGTGCTGCTGCCCTGATCAGGGTCAGGTCGACAGGTGCCACACCAGCGCGGCGGCCAGCGCGCCCAACCCGTTCAGCGACCAGTGCAGCGCGATCGGCGCGATCAGACTGCCGCTGCGGCGGCGCAGCCAGCTGAAGACAAACCCCGCCGCCCCGGTGGCCAGCACCGCGCCGGTCACCCCCGCCAGCATGCCCAGGACGCCGCCGCCGAGCAGCCGGGACAGCCCGACGTTGCTGCTCGTCAGGCCGAGTGACGTCGCGACGTGCCACAGGCCGAACAACAGCGACCCGGCCAGCGCGACGCCGCGAAAGCCCCAGGCCCTATGCAGCGCGCCGTGCAGGACGCCACGGAAGGCCAGCTCCTCGGGGATGACCGTCTGCAGCGGGATGACGACCATCGACGCGAGCATGGCCCCGGAGACGGTGGCGTAGCGGTGATTCATGAACATCGGGCGGGTCATCGGGAGCGCCACCCCGACCGCGATCACCAGGGCGACGACGGCCACCGCACCCAGCGCGTAGCCCAACCCGGACTTCCAGTGCTCGCGACCCAGCCCCAGGTCCGCCCAGCCCAGACCGCTGCAGCGCATCAAGACGACCAGGCCGAGGGCGGCGACCGGGACGGTGCCGATGCCGGCCCACGCGGTGGTGAAATGCGCGACCACGTTGGTCACCACCAGCACCAGCACGACGATGGCGATGTCGAGGTGGATCCGGAGGCGGTGCAGCGCCGAAAACTGCGCCGCCAGCGGGTGGGTCTCGGCTGCGGCGTCGGGCATTAGACCAGATTACCGGCGCCGCGGCCCGCGGCGGCGCGACGAGATTGCGGTCATGGTCGTGATGAACGCGGGAATGCAGCCATGGCGGCAATCTCGGCGAGCAGGATCACGACTCCCAGGTCCACCCGGAGATGGCCGGGTCGTCCTCGCCGTGCTCCCGGGTGTAGCGCCGCGCGTCGAGGCGGGCGTCGACCATCCGCTGCCGCAGCACCGCGGCCCTGCTCGCCAAGCCGTCCACCCGATCGATGACGTCCATGACCAGGTGGAAGCGGTCCAGGTCGTTGAGCATCACCATGTCGAACGGCGTCGTCGTGGTGCCCCGCTCCTTGAAGCCCCGCACGTGCAGGTGCCCGTGGTTGGTGCGGGCGTAGGTCAGCCGGTGGATCAGCCAGGGGTAACCGTGGTAGGCGAAGATGACCGGCCTGTCGCGGGTGAACAGCGCGTCGAATTCGCGGTCCGGCAGGCCGTGTGGGTGTTCGGAGTCGGGCAGCAGCCGCATCAGGTCGACGACGTTGACCACGCGGACCGCCAAGTCGGGCAGCTCGCGGCGCAGGAGCGCCGCGGCGGCCAGCGTCTCGAGCGTCGGGACGTCGCCGGCGCAGGCCAGCACCACGTCGGGCTCCGCGGTGGCGGTGCTGGCCCACTGCCAGATGCCCAGGCCGCGCGCGCAGTGGGCGATCGCCTCGTCCATGTCCAGGTAGGCCAGCGCGGGCTGCTTGCCCGCGACGATGACGTTGATGTAGTCGCGGCTGCGCAGGCAGTGGTCGGCCACCGACAGCAGGGTGTTGCCGTCCGGCGGGAGGTACACCCGGGTCAGCTCCGCCCGCTTGTTGGCGACCAGGTCGATGAACCCCGGGTCCTGGTGCGAGGCGCCGTTGTGGTCCTGGCGCCACACGTGGGAGGTCAGCAGGTAGTTCAGCGACGCGATGGGCCGCCGCCACGGCAGCTCCCGGCTGGTGCCCAGCCATTTCGCGTGCTGGTTGAGCATCGAGTCGACGATGTGCACGAACGCCTCGTAGCAGTTGAACAGCCCGTGCCGCCCGGTCAGCAGGTAGCCCTCCAGCCAGCCCTGGCAGAGGTGCTCGGAGAGCACCTCCATGACCCGGCCGTCGGGCGCCAGATTCTCGTCGTCGGGGCCGATCTCCGACATCCACGCCTTGGCGGTCGACCCGAACACCGCGTCCAGCCGGTTGGAGGCGGTCTCGTCGGGGCCCATCAGCCGGAACCGGTCGGGGTTGCGGGCGATCACGTCGCGCAGGAAGGCGCCCAGGACGCGGGTGGCCTCGTGGGTGACGGCCGCCGGGCGGTCCACCTGCACCGCGTAGTCGCGGAAGTCGGGCAGCTCGAGGTCGTGCAACAACAGGCCGCCGTTGGCGTGCGGATTGGCGCTCATCCGGCGATCGCCGGTCGGCGCCAGCGCCCGCAACTCGGGCCGCAGGGCGCCGTCACCGTCGAACAGTTCCTCGGGCCGGTAGCTGCGCAGCCAGTCCTGCAGCTGCGCGCGGTGCTTCGGGTTGTCGTGCGTCTCCGACAGCGGCACCTGGTGCGCCCGCCAGGTGCCCTCCACCTTCTTGCCGTCGACCTCCTTCGGGCCGGTCCAGCCCTTGGGCGTGCGCAGCACGATCATCGGCCAGACCGGCCGTTGCGGGTGGTCGCCGGCGCGCGCGGCGCGCTGGATCGCGGCGATGTCGTCGAAGGCGTCGTCGAGCGCGGCGGCCAGCTGCCGGTGCACGTCGGTCGGGTCGTCACCGGCGACGGTGATCGGCCGATAACCGTAGCCGCGCAGCAGCGCCTCCAGCTCGACGTGTGGGATCCGCGCGAGGACGGTCGGGTTGGCGATCTTGTAGCCGTTGAGCGCCAGGATCGGCAGCACGGCGCCGTCGGTCACCGGGTTGAGGAACTTGTTCGAGTGCCAGCTGGCCGCGAGCGGCCCGGTCTCGGCCTCACCGTCACCCACCACGCAGGCCACCACCAGGTCGGGATTGTCGAACGCCGCGCCGTAGGCGTGCACCAGCGCGTAGCCGAGCTCACCGCCCTCGTGGATGGACCCGGGTGTCTGGGCGGCGACGTGGCTGGGGATGCCGCCGGGGAAGGAGAACTGCCGGAACAGCTTGCGCAGCCCCTCAGTATCCTCCTCGATTCCGGTGTAGACCTCGCTGTAGGTGCCCTCGAGGTAGGCGTTGGCCACCAGGCCGGGGCCGCCGTGGCCGGGGCCGGTGACGTAGATGACGTTGGCGTCGCGGTCGCGGATGACCCGGTTCAGGTGCGCATAGATCAGGTTGAGCCCGGGCGTGGTGCCCCAATGCCCGAGCAGCCGCGGCTTGACGTGCTCGACGGCCAGCGGCTCGGTGAGCAGCGGGTTGTCGAGCAGGTAGATCTGCCCGACGGACAGATAGTTCGCGGCACGCCAGTAGGCGTCGATCAGGTCCAGCTCGTCGTCGGCAAGGGTGGTGGACTTTCCTACGCTCGTCTCAAGGCTCACCGCGCCAATTGTCCAAGGCGTCGCTGCGCGCCGCCAGGTTCAAAGGTCACTCTTCGCCGCGCGCCCGCGCCTCGTAGGCGCGCCGCTTGGCCACGTCGACGTCGTCGGTGAAGACGTGGTCGCCGCCGAGCAGCCGGTTCATTCCCTCGGACACGGCACGCGGCAGGTATTTCTGCGACACGATGAGGGCGCCGGCGGTTTTCGTTACCCGCACCCGCGGCCGGGGATGGGCGATCAGCCGCACGATGGCGTCGGCGATGTCGGCCGGTTCGGCGTTCTTGATGCCCTTGGCGCCCGAGGTGCCGTCGGTCAGCTCGGTGTTGACGAACGTCGGCAGGACCGCGGAGAACTTCACACCGGTCGTGCGGTATTCGATCCGGGCGGCGTCGGTGAAGCCGATGACCGCGTGCTTGCTGGCGCAGTAGGTCGCCGCCCCCGCCAGGTAGGTCTCGCCCGCGAGGGAGGCGACGTTGATGACGTGGCCCGCGCCGCGCGGGAGCATGCGTTGCGCCGCGAGCTTACTGCCCAGGATGACGCCGTAGACGTTGATGTCGAGGATCCGCCGCGTGACGGCGTCGGGCTCGTCGACGACGCGGCCCAGCGGCATGATGCCGGCGTTGTTGACCAGCACGTCGACCGGCCCGAGTTGCCGCTCGACGCCGTCCAAGAAGTCCGCGAACGACTGGGGGTCGGTGACGTCGAGCCGCCCGTAGACGTCGAGGCCGAGGTCCGCGCCGGCCTCCTTGACCTTCACCTCGTCGACGTCGCCGATGGCAACCTTGGCGCCCAGGCCGTGCAGCGCCGTCGCGGTGGCCAGGCCGATGCCCCGGGCGCCGCCGGTGATGACGACGACCTTGCCGCCCACCTTGACCGCGAGGGATTCCGTGTCCGCCATGTCGCCCCTTCCGGTGACAAGCACAGCACTCGGGGCCCGGGCGCGCAATGCCCTGCCCGGGCGGCGCGCGGCGGCGCGATCACCACCCCGCCGAACCGGGGCCGCCTTTGAATGGGCCGCTGATCCAGCTGGTGATCCAACCGCCGTAGAAGCCCCCGGGCTGCGGTACGACGACCTCCCCGTTGACGGTGCACCGATCGACGGCGCCGGCCATGACCGCGACCGCACCGGCGATCGCGGCGAAACCCGGCGTCGGCTCCGGATAGCTCCAGGCGCACTTGCGCGCGACCCGGCCGCCGCCGATCAGGTCGTAGTAGGCGGCCCGGCCTTTCCACTCGCACCAGGAATTCCCGGACGCCGGGCGCAGGCCGCCCTCGGCGAACGCTTCGCGAGGCAGATAGTAGGTCGGCGGATGGCTGGTTTCGAGCACCCGCCAGGCACGAGAAGCGCGGGCGACGACCTCGCCCCCCAGCTCGACGGTGAGGGAACCCGCGAACGGCTCGACGCGCGGTGGCCGGGGGTAGTCCCACACCGACTCGCGCCGGGGCCCGGATTCGCTCATCTGTCGTCTCCCTGGCTGGTCGTCGCGGTGCCGCCCCCGTCGGCCCGAGCGTAGCGGCGACTCAGCGCAGCAGCAGCCACGCCAGGCTGCCCCCGCCGGCCAGCGCGCAATAGATCGCGAACGGCGTCAGCGTGCGCGTCTCGAAGTAGCGGGTGAGGAACCGCACCGCCAGGTAGGCGCAGACGAACGAGGCGACGCTGCCGGCCAGCACCTGACCCTGGATGCCCTGGCTGAGCGGCCCGAACAGCTCCGGGATCTTGTACACCCCGGCGGCCAGGATGATCGGCGTCGCGAGCAGGAAGGAGAAGCGGGCGGCGTCCTCGTGCGACAGGCCCCGCCACAGGCCGGCCACGATGGTGATGCCGGATCGGCTGATGCCGGGCAGCAGCGCAAGGATCTGCGCGGCGCCGATCAGCACACCGCGCCGCAGCGGCAGCTCGGCGAGCCGGTGATCGGCGGCCTCCCCGGCGTCGTCCGACGGCTCGCCGGCCGGGCGCGCGGCGGGCTCGGCGGCCGGCGCGACGCGGCGCCGCAGCACCTCACCCACGTACAGGGCGACCCCGTTGACCAGCAGGAACGCCGCGGCGGGCACGGGCTTGCCCAGAGTCGTGCGAAACAGCTGTTCCAGCAGCAGCCCGGCGAGCCCCACCGGGATGGTGCCCGCCACGATCAGCCACGCCAACCGCTCGTCCGCGTTCTGCACGCGGCGGTGCCGCACCGACGAGACGAAGCCGGACAGGATGCGCACCCAGTCCCGCCAGAAGAACACCAACAACGCGGCCGCCGTCGCGACGTGCAGGCCCACGATGAACGCCAGGTACGGCGACTTGGGCGCGGACACGCTCAGGTCGGCCGCCCACTGCCCGCCGACCAGCGCCGGCACCAGCACCGCGTGCCCCAGGCTCGACACCGGGAACAACTCGGTGACCCCCTGAAACGCCCCGACCACCACCGCCTCGACGTAGCTCAAGTGCGCGCTCATGACTCGGTGCCTCCATCGACGGTCTGGGCGGATCGGCCTGTGACGATAGCCCACCGCACCCCTCACCGGGTGCCGCAGGCGCGCCCCGGCGGGCCGAATCCGGTTGGCGACAGGCCTTTTGGGCCGACGCCGGGGCGGTCCGCCGCGCAAGACGGCGCACCGCGTCGGGCGCGTCGGGGGCAGGTACGGTGTGCGAATGGCCGACGGGTTACTCGATGCCGTGCGGGTGCTCGACTTGTCGAGCGGCGTCGCCGACGCGGTGACCCGCCTGTTCGCCGACCTGGGCGCCGACGTCCTCAAGATCGAACCGCCGGGCGGCAGCGCGGGGCGTGACGCGCTACCCGCCCTGGGCCGGGCCAGCATCCCGTTCGCCGTGCACAACGCCAACAAGCGCTGCGCGGTGCTCGACCCCTTCGACGACGACGATTGCGACCGCTTCCACGACCTGGCCGCCGAATCCGACATCGTCATCGACACGGGCTTCGACGAGCAGGGCGCCATGTTCGGCACCTCCGGCGCCGAGCTGGCGGCCCGCTACCCACACCTGGTGGTGCTGTCCATCACCTACTTCGGGGCCGCGGGTCCGCGGTCGTCGTGGCGGGCCACCGACCCGGTGCTGTACGCGATGTGCGGCGCGCTGTCGCGGTCCGGCCCCACCACCGGCACCCCGGTCCTGCCGCCCGACGGCATCGCGTCGGCAACCGCGGCGGTGCAGGCGGCGTGGGCCGCGCTCGCCGCGTACTACAACCGGCTGCGGTGCGGCACCGGCGAATACATCGACTTCTCCTGGTTCGACGCGGTCGTGATGGCGCTCGACCCGGCGTTCGGCGCCCACGGCCAGGCGGCGGCCGGGATCCGCAGCGGCGAGCGGTGGCGGGGCCGCCCGAAGAACCAGGACGCCTACCCGATCTATCCGTGTCGCGACGGCCATGTCCGGCTGTGCGTGATGGCGCCCCGGCAGTGGCGGGGCCTGCGCCGCTGGCTGGGGGAGCCCGAGGAGTTCCAGGACCCCAAGTACGACGTGATCGGCGCGCGCTTCGCGGCCTGGCCGCAGATCAGCGTGCTGATCCAGGAGATGTTCGGCCCGCAGACCATGAAGGAGTTGGTGACGGCGGGGCAGGCGCACGGGGTGCCGATCGCCGCGGTGTTGACGCCCGCGCAGATCCTGGCGTCCGACCACTTCCAGGAGGTGGGCGCCACCACCGACGCGGAGCTGGCCGCCGGGGCGCGCACCAGCGTGCCGACCGGCTACTTCGTCGTCGACGGGCGCCGCGCCGGCTTCCGCACCCCCGCACCGGCCGCCGGGCGCGACGAACCGTTCTGGCGGGGCAACCCGTCGGTGGTGCCGTCACCGGGGGGCCGCCTCGGCGACTACCCGTTCGCCGGCCTGCGGATCCTCGACCTGGGCATCATCGTCGCCGGCGGTGAGCTCAGCCGGCTGTTCGGCGACCTGGGCGCCCAGGTGATCAAGATCGAGAGCGCCGACTACCCGGACGGGCTCCGGCAGGCCCGCACCGGTGAGGCCATCAGCGAGTCCTTCGCCTGGACCCGGCGCAACAACCTCGGGCTCGGCCTGGATCTGCGCAGCGAGCAGGGCAAGGAGCTGTTCCGCCGGCTGGTCGCCGACGCCGACGCCGTCTTCGCCAACTTCAAACCGGGAACGCTGACGGCGCTGGGCTTCTCCTACGACGCGCTGCGCGCGATCAACCCGCGCATCGTGCTCGCCGAGAGCAGCGCGTTCGGCGACACCGGTCCGTGGAGCAGCCGCATGGGTTACGGCCCGCTGGTGCGCGCCACCACCGGCGTCACCCGGCTCTGGACATCCGACGACGCGCAGGAGACGGACTCGGGCAGGCACGCGTTCTACGACGCGACCACGATCTTCCCCGATCACGTCGTGGGGCGGGTGACGGCCGTCGCGGCGCTCGCGGCGCTCATCCACCGCAACCGCACCGGCAGGGGCTCCCACGTCCACATCTCGCAGGCCGAAGCCGTCGTCAACCAGCTCGACACGCTCTACGTCACGCAGGCGGCGGTCGCCGCGGGCGTCGCGCAGGTCCGCGACGACACCAGCCTGCACGCGGTCTACCCGTGCGCCGGCGACGACGAGTGGTGCGTCATCTCGATCACCTCCGACGACGACTGGCGCCGCGCCGCGTGGGTGCTCGACCACTCGGCGTGGGCGGACGACCCGCGCTTCGCCACCGGCGAGGCGCGGCTGGATCACCGTCGGGAGCTGATGGACCTCGTCTCGGCCTGGACCCGGACCCGCACTCCCGCGCGGGTCGCCGAGATCCTGCAGGCGGCCGGGATCGCCGCGGGGCCGATGAACCGCCCACCCGACATCCTCGAGGACCCGCAGCTGACCGCGCGCAAGGTGTACAGCCCCATGGTGCATCCGCTGATCGGGCACCCGCTGCCGGCCGAGACCGGCCCCGCCCCGTTCCACCACATCCCGCCGGCGCCGCAACGCCCGGCGCCGCTGCCCGGCCAGGACACCGTCGAGATCTGCCGGACGCTGCTCGGCATGAGCGCCGCCCAGGTCGAGCAGCTGCGCGACGCGCGGGTGCTGTTCGGGCCGACCCCCGACGCCTGATGCGGGGCGGCCCGTTCCCGGGACCAATTCATAGCTTCGCTAAATTCGTCGCATGACCGTCGACCCCAAGACACCGGTGCTGATCGGCTACGGCCAGGTCAACCATCGCGGCGAGATCGACCCCAACGGGCCCACCGTCGAGCCCATGGACCTCATGGTCGCCGCGGCCCGCGAGACCGCCGACGCGGCGGTCATCGACGCGGTCGACTCCATCCGGGTGGTGAACATCCTGTCGGCGCAGTACCGGGATCCCGGCCTGCTGCTGGGCCAGCGCATCGGGGCCTCCGGCTTCGGCACGCTGTACAGCCCCGTCGGCGGCAACGTCCCGCAATCGCTGCTCAACCACGCCTGCCTCGACATCCAAAGCGGCCGGGCCGGGGTGGTGCTGCTGGCCGGCGCCGAGACCTGGCGCACCCGCCGCGCCCTGCGCGGCCGGGGCGGCAAGCTCACCTGGACCGAACAGGACCCCTCGGTGCCGATGGCGGCGATCGCCGGCGCCGACGTCCCGATGGCCGGGGAGGCGGAGATCAGGATCCGGCTCGACCGGCCGGCCTACGTCTACCCGCTGTTCGAGCAGGCGCTGCGGATCGCCAACGGCGAGTCGGTCGAGGCGCACCTCGACCGCATCGGGCAGCTGTGGGCGCGGTTCAACGCGGTCGCGGTCGACAACCCGCACGCCTGGATCCGCACGCCATCGACCGCCCAGGAGATCAGCCATCCCGGCCCGGCGAACCGGATGATCAGCTGGCCGTACACCAAGCTGATGAACTCCAACAACATGGTCGACCAGGGCGCCGCGCTGGTCCTGGCGTCGGTCGAGCAGGCGACCCGGCTGGGCGTCCCCGCCGAACGGTGGGTGTTTCCGCACGCGGGCACCGACGCGCACGACACCCCGTCGGTCGCCGAGCGCGCCGAACTGCATCGGTCGCCGGCGATCCGCATCGGGGGCGCGCGGGCGCTGGAGCTGGCCGGTGTGGGCATCGACGACGTCGACTATGTCGACCTGTATTCGTGCTTCCCTTCGGCGGTGCAGGTGGCGGCGGCCGAACTGGGGCTGGCCGCCGACGACCCGGCACGGCCGCTGACGGTCACCGGCGGGTTGACGTTCGCAGGCGGTCCGTGGAGCAACTATGTCATGCACTCCATCGCGACCATGGCGGAGTTGCTGGTGGCCAACCCGGGCCGGCGCGCACTGATCACCGCCAACGGCGGCTATCTGACCAAACACAGCTTCGGCGTCTACAGCACCGAGCCGCCGGCGCGGTTCCGCTGGGAGGACGTGCAGCCCGCCGTCGCCGCCGAACCCACCCGCGAGGCGGCCGTCGAGTGGGAGGGCGTCGGCACCGTCGAGGCCTGGACCACCCCGTTTGACCGGGACGGCAATCCAGAGAAGGCTTTCCTGGCAGTGCGCACACCCGACGGGTCGCGCGCGCTGGCCGTCCTCACCGACGACGCCGCGGTGCGCGCGTCGGTGCGCGACGATATCGCGGGCGCCAAGGTTGCCGTCAGCGCCGACGGCGGCGCCATTCTGCAGTAATCCAACCGGCGCCACACACCAGCTCGTCAGGGCCGCGAGCGGGGTAACGGTCGCGTAGGTGCTAGCGGCCTGCCTATGGTTTAGGCGGATGTTGGGGGAGGTGGGCCCGGGTGCAGATCCTGGTTACCGACGCCACCGGAGCGCTCGGGCGGCTGGTGTCCGTGCAGCTGATCGCTGCCGGCCACTCCGTCACCGGCATTGCTGAACTCCCGCATCCGTGTTTGCACGGCAACGTCGAGCTTGTTTGCGCATCGCTCCGTGAGCCGGTGCTCTACGAGCTCACCGCGCAGGCCGACGCGGTGCTGCACCTGGCGCCGGTCGACCCCAGCGCGCCCGGCGGCGCCGACGTCGACGGCCTGGCGCGGGTCACCGACGCCGCCGCCCGCGCCGGCGCCCGGCTGCTGGTGGTGTCGCAGGCCGCGGGCCGGCCGGACCTGTACGGGCCGGCCGAGGAGCTGGTCGTCGGCAGCTGGGGGCCCAGCCTGATCGTCCGTAGCGCGCCGCCGGTGGGGCGCCAACTCGACTGGACGGTGTGCCGCACGGCGGCCACGGTGTTGCGGGCCAAGGTCACCGAGAGGCCCTTGCGCGTCCTGCACCTCGAGGATCTGATGCGGTTCCTGGTCGCCGCGGTCGACACCGACCGGACCGGCGTGGTGGACCTGGCCACCCCCGACACCGTCAACGTGGTGACCGCCTGGCGGCTGCTGCGCGCGGCGGACCCACGGTCGCGGGCGCAGCGAGTCCGCGGCTGGGCGACGCTCTTCCCGGACATGAATGTCGCTCAGATACAAGAGGATTGGGCGTTCGAGTTCGGCTGGCACGCGCTGGATGCGGTCGCCGACACCGCCCGGGGGCTGGTGGGCCGCCGCCTGGGCGCCGCGGGCGCGACCAACCGCGGCGGCCAATTCCCGCTGCCCGTGGAGGTGCAACCGCGCCCGCGCCCGTCGCAGCGGGTGCGCGGCGCCGCGCCCGAGGGGGTCGACGGCGAGTTCGACGACCGCATCGACCCCCGGTTCCCGGTGTTCAGCGGCGCCGGCCTCGCCGAGGCGCTGCCGGGCCCGCTCACCCCGATCACGCTGGACGTGCAGATGAGCGGGCTGCGCACCGCGGCCGGCGTGCTGGGTCGCACCCTGGCCCTCGGCGGGGAGGTCGACCGGGAGTGGGCGAGCCGGGCCGTCGCGGTGTTCGGCCACCGCCCCTACGTCGGGGTGTCCGTGAACATCGTCGCGGCCGCCCAGCTGCCGGGCTGGGACCAAGACGCGCTGACCCGTGACGCGCTCGTTGGGCAGCCGCAGGTCGGCGACCCGCTGCCGTTCGGGGATCCGCCGCTGGCCGGGGGCGCGCGGGGATCGGTCGCCAAGGCGGTCGCCGCCGGGCGCTCCGTCGCGCTGCTGCGCCACCTCCGGCGCGACACCCGCGACTACGTCGCCGCCGCGACCGCCGAGCACCTCGACGCGACCTCGCTGACGACCCTGCCCGACGCCGGCCTCGAGGTGCGAATCCGGTTGCTGCGCGACCGCATTCACCAAGGTTGGATCCTGACCGCGCTGTGGCTGATCGACACCGGCGTCACCGCGGCGGCGCAGCGCTCGAGGGGTGCCGGCACGGTCCCCGGTATCGGGATGATCACCGACACGTCCCTGGTCGCCGGCGAACTCGCCGAGTTGGCGGCGCTGTTGCGCGCCGACCCGGCGCTGTGCGCCCTGGCCCGCCAGGGCAACGTGGCCAGCCTTCGTGCGCTATCCCCGCGGACCGTCGCCGCCATGGACGCCGCCGTGGACCGGCTGCGGCATCGAGGACCGGGCGAGGCGGAGCTGGCCGCCGCGACCTTCGCCGACGACCCGACGCTGCTGCTGGCGGCGGCCGCCGCCGAAGCGGACGCGCCGACTCCCGGGCCCGCGCGGGCCGTCGACCCTGCCCGCGGCTCGCGGGAGCTGGCCTACGACGCCACGCTTCGTTTCACCCACGAACTGCGAACGACGTTGCGCGAGTTGGGGGCCCGCCGAGTCGCGGCCGACACCGCCGACGCCGTCGACGACGTGTACTACCTCACCTGCGACGAGCTCGTCAGCATGCCCGCCGACGCCCGGTTGCGCGTCAAACGCCGCCGCGCCGAGCGGGACCGCCTGCAGGCCCAGCGCCCACCCGAGGTCGTCGACGGGGCGTGGACGCCGGTCGCCGACGGCGCCACGGGCTGAGCGCTCAGGCCAGCAGCTCGCGCAGCCGCAACGCGTTGCGCACCGCGTGGCCGCCGAGGTCGTTGTTGAAATACATCCACACGTCCTTGCCGGCGGCGCCCCAGTCGGCGATCAGGTCGGCCCACCGCCGCAGGTCGGAGTCCGGGTAAGAACCCTCGTACATGGCGTCCGGATCGGGACCGTGCATCCGCACGTACACCAGGTCGGTGGTGGCGCGCGGGATGCACGGCAGCCCCGCGCCGCTCATCACCACGTAGGCGGCGCGGCGGCGTTCCAGCACCTCGAACACGGCGGGGTCGTTCCACGACGGGTGGCGCAGCTCGACGGCCACCCGGATCTCGGCGGGCATGCCGCTCAGGAAGGAGTCCAGACGCTCGTCGTCGCGCTGTTGCTCGGGGTGCAGCTGCACCAGCAACACACCGTGGCGATCTCCCAATGTGCGCCAACAGCTTTCGAAGCGCTCGATCCACGGCTCGGGCGAGGCCAGCCGGCGGTAGTGGGTCAGCCCGCGGTGTGCTTTGACCGACATGGTGAACCCGGGCGGCAGCTGCTCGCGCCAGCCCGCGAACGTGGCGTCCTTGGGCCAGCGGTAGAAGCTGGCGTTGAGCTCCACGGTGTCGAAAACCTCGACGTAGCGCGCCAGCCGGCGCCCGGCCGGTGTCCCGGTGGGGTACAGGACGCCGGCCCAGTGGTTGTAGGACCACCCGGAGGTGCCGATCCGGACGGTCAACCGGTCAACCGCCGACGCACGTCGTCGTCCAGCGACGCCCGGACCAATGCGGCGGCCAGGCGCGCATTATCCTGCGGGGCAAGCGAACTCAGCTTGGCCGGGCTGGTCGGCAGGCCCAGTTGCCCGGCCGCGGCGGTGGCGCGGTCGTCGAAGTAGGGCCGCACCCAGGTCCACACGTCCTGCACTTCCCGCAGGTAGATGTCGGCGCCCGTGTCGCCGATTCCGGTGAACGCCTTCAGGAACCGCTTTGCGGTGCCGGCGTCGCCCCCGCTGCGCTCGGCCAGGCCGCGCAGGTCGCCGGAGTACTCGGCGTTCACCCGCTCGGCCATGGCGGTCAGGCGGGTCGCCGAGCTTTCGTCATAGCGGACGTAGTGCGCGCGCCCGAACGCGTCGATTACGGCCCGGCGCTCGGCGGCCAGCACCGCCTTCGGGGTGCGCAGGCCGGCCCTGAACAGCTCCCGGGCGGCGCTCGTCGCGATGGCCGCGTCGATCGGCTTGCTGGCCAGCATGCACAGCACCAGCAGCTGGAACAACGGCATCGGCTTGTCGCGGATCGTGATTCGCGCCTCGGCCGCGTACGTCGTCCCGGCGACGTCGAGCAGCCGACGCGCCACCTGTTGCGGCTTAGCCATACCGCCTCGCGTACCCGCACCCTGTGCCAGCGAACCGCGCGCTCACTTGGGCGGCAGGCCCCGCGCGTAGTCGGTGCCGCGGCGCACCCAGCCCTGCAGTTGGCGGTGGGTGCGCAGGGCGGCGGCGTCGACATGGAGCCAGCCGCGCATCTCGCGGCCCGCCATCACCATCGGGGTCACGTGCGGACGCCGCAGCAGTGTGTCGGTGTCGCCCACCCGGACCAGCAACCCGCCCCGGCCGCTCGCGGCCACCGCCATGTTGCCGTTGACGAGGAACGCCAAGCCGCCGAACATCCGTTTCTCCACGACCCCGCCCTCGCGGGCGAGGCATTCCCGGATCCCGTTGGCCAGGTCTTCGTCGTAGGCCATCCGCCAAAGGTAACGCCGAGCGTGACGACGGTGTCACGCTCGGCGCTGATGTGACGTCGCTGTCACAGGTAATCAGGCGGCGGCGACCGCACCTTGGGTGGCCGGTTCCAGCGCCTGGGCGACGATCTCGGCAACGTCGGTCATCGGTTTGACCGTCAGGGCCTCGAGCACCTCGGCGGGCACGTCGTCCAGATCCGGCTCGTTGCGCGCCGGGATGAACACCGTTGACAGGCCGGCGCGTTGCGCGGCCAGCAGCTTCTGCTTCACCCCGCCGATCGGGAGCACCCGCCCGTTCAGCGTGACCTCGCCGGTCATGCCGACGTCGGAGCGGACCTGCCGCCCGGTCGCCATCGACACCAGGGCCGTCACCATCGTCACACCGGCCGACGGCCCGTCCTTGGGCACCGCGCCCGCGGGCACGTGCACGTGGATGCGCCGGTCCAGCGCCCTCGTGTCAATGCCCAGCTGCTCGGCGTGCGAGCGGACGTAGGACAGGGCGATCTGCGCCGATTCCTTCATGACATCGCCCAGCTGACCGGTCAGCTGCAACCCGGCGTCGCCGTCGGTGGCACCGGCCTCGATGTAGAGGACGTCACCGCCCAGGCCGGTCACCGCCAGGCCCGTCGCCACGCCCGGCACCGCCGTGCGTTCGGCCGACTCCGGCGTGAACCGCGGCCGGCCGAGGTAGCCGACCAGGTCGGGCTCGTCGATCGTCAGCGGGGCCGGATCGGCCGCCAGCTTGGTGGTCGCCTTGCGCAGCGCCTTGGCCAGCAGCCGCTCGAACTGCCGCACGCCCGGCTCCCGGGTGTAGTCGGCGGCGATCTTGCGCAGCGCGGCGTCGGTGAGGGTCACTTCGTCCTCGGTCAGCGCCGCCCGCTCCCGCTGCCGCGGCAGCAGGTACTCGCGGGCGATGGCAACCTTGTCGTCCTCGGTGTAGCCGTCGATGGTCACCAGTTCCATGCGGTCCAACAGCGCCGACGGGATGTTCTCGATCACGTTGGCGGTGGCCAGGAACACCACGTCGGACAGATCCAGGTCCAGGTCCAGGTAGTGGTCGCGGAACGTGTGGTTCTGCGCCGGGTCCAGCACCTCGAGCAGCGCCGCGCTCGGGTCGCCGCGGTAGTCGGAGCCCACCTTGTCGATCTCGTCCAGCAGCACGACGGGGTTCATCGATTTCGCCTCGCCGATCGCGCGGACGATCCGGCCCGGCAACGCACCGACGTAGGTGCGCCGGTGGCCACGGATCTCCGCCTCGTCGCGCACGCCGCCCAGCGCGACGCGCACGAAGGAGCGGCCCAGCGCCCGCGCGACGCTCTCACCCAGCGAGGTCTTGCCGACGCCGGGAGGGCCGGCCAGCACCATCACCGCGCCGGAGCCGCGACCGCCGACGACCTGCAGCCCGCGCTGCGCCCGGCGGGCGCGCACGGCCAGGTACTCGACGATGCGGTCCTTGACGTCGTCCAGCCCGTGGTGGTCGGCGTCCAGCACCGCCCGCGCGGCCACCAGGTCGGTCGAGTCTTCGCTTTTGACGTTCCACGGCAGGTCCAGCACGGTGTCCAGCCAGGTGCGGATCCAGCCGCTCTCCGGGCTTTGGTCGCTGGACCGTTCCAGCTTGCCGACCTCACGCAGCGCGGCCTCCCGCACCTTCTCGGGCAGGTCGGCGGCCTCGACGCGGGTCCGGTAGTCCTCGGACCCGTCCGGTTCGCCTTCCCCGAGTTCCTTGCGGATCGCCGCCAGCTGCTGGCGCAGCAGGAACTCCTTCTGGGTCTTCTCCATGCCCTCGCGGACGTCCTCGGCGATCTTGTCGTTGACCTCCACCTCGGCGAGGTGGTCAGCGGTCCACTCGATCAGCACCCGCAGCCGCTCGGTCACGTCGACGGTCTCCAGCAACTGCCGCTTCTGCTCGTTGCTGAGGTAGGACGCGTACCCGGAGGTGTCGGCCAGCGCCGACGGATCGGTCAGCCGGTTGACGTAGTCGATGATCTCCCACGCCTCGCGCCGTTGCAGCATCGCGAGCAGCAGCTTCTTGTACTCGGCCACCAGCGTCTTGATCTCGTCGGTGGTCGCGGCGTCGGGCACCTCGGTCACCTCGACCCACAGCGCGGCGCCGGGCCCGGACGCGCCGGCCCCGATCTGCGCCCGGCGCTCGCCACGTACCACGGCGGCGGTGCCGCCGCCGGCCACGCGTCCGACCTGCAGAATCTTCGCGATCACCCCGTGGGTGGGGTAGCGGTCATCGAGGCGCGGGGCGATGAGCAGCTGCCCGGAGTCGCTCGCCTGCGCGGCGTCGATCGCCGCCCGAGCGGCGTCGTCCAGCGCGATCGGCACGACCATGCCCGGCAACACGATGGTGTCGGTGACAAACAGCACCGGCACCGACTTGGCTTCAGCCATCAATCCTCCAAAAGTTGAGTCTGATGCGCTTAACCCAGGAGGTGGCCGGTTTGTTCCCGCGGCCGGGTCGGTTCGTCGAACGTGAAGCTAACTTCACGCTCGACGACGAACGTGAAACTGGCTTCACGCTCGATCGGCTAGCCCGGCCCCAGGCGGCGCAGCTGCGTCACGTGCCGGGGCGAGAGCTCCTCGAGGCAGGTGACGCCCAGCAGCCGCATCGTGCGGGTCAGCCCCTCGGCCAGGATGTCGATCGCGCGGGTCACGCCGGCCTCGCCGCCGGCCATCAGCCCGTACAGGTAGGCCCGCCCGACCAGGGTGCAGCGCGCCCCGAGCGCGATCGCCGCCACGATGTCGGCGCCCGACATGATGCCGGTGTCGACCAAGATCTCGGTGTCCGCGCCGAATTCGCGCGCCACCGCGGGCAGCAGGTGGAACGGCACCGGGGCCCGATCCAGCTGGCGCCCACCGTGATTGGACAACACGAGGCCGTCGACGCCGCGCTCGACGACGGCGCGGGCGTCCTCGAGCGTCTGGATGCCCTTGACCACCAGCTTGCCGGGCCACTGCGCCTTGATCCACTCCAGGTCGTCGAAGGTCAGGCTGGGGTCGAACATCGTGCTCAGGTATTCCGCGACGGTGCCCGGCCACCGGTCCAGCGACGCGAACGCCAGCGGCTCGGTGGTCAGCAGGTCGAACCACCACTTCGGGTGGGGCACCGCATCTAAGACGGTGCGCAGCGTCAGCGTCGGCGGGATGGTCATGCCGTTGCGGTTGTCGCGCAACCGGGCGCCGGAGACCGGCACGTCGACCGTGGCCAGCAGCGTGTCGAAACCCGCGTCGGCGGCGCGTCGCACCAGCGCCATCGAGCGCTCCCGGTCGCGCCACATGTACAGCTGAAACCACTTGCGGCCCTGGGGAACAGCGCTCACCAGGTCCTCGATGGCGCAGGTGCCCAAAGTAGACAGCGAAAACGGGATTCCCGCCGCGGCGGCCGCCCGCGCCCCGGCGATCTCGCCCTCGGTGTGCATCAGCCGGGTGAAGCCGGTGGGCGCGATCCCGAAGGGCAGCTCGACGGACCGCCCGAGCACCTCCCAGCCGGTGCTCACGCTGCTCACGTCACGCAGGATCGTGGGGTGAAATTCGATGTCGCGGAACGCTTGTCGGGCACGCTCGATGGACAGCTCGTCTTCGGCGGCCCCGTCCGTGTAGTCGAACGCCGCCCTGGGCGTGCGCCGCTTGGCGATGCGGCGCAAGTCCTCGATGCTGAAGGCGTTGGCGAGCCGCCGCTTGGTCGCGCTGAACTGTGGCCGCTTGAACTGCATCAGCGGAGCGAGATCGTGGAAGCTGGGCACTCGTCGATTGACCGCCATATGTGCCACCGTAGTCATATGGATCCCGTCGGCGACCCCTTCGACCTCGCCCGTTTCGTCGAGGCGCAGGAACCCGTGTACGACGACGTCGTCGACGAACTGCGTAATGGCCGAAAACGCAGTCACTGGATGTGGTTTGTGTTCCCACAGCTGCGCGGCCTGGGCGGCAGCGCGATGGCGGTGCGCTATGGCATCGCCTCGCTGGAGGAAGCCGGCGCCTACCTGCGCCACGACCTGCTGGGGCCGCGGCTGCGCGAATGCACGGATCTGGTGAACCGGGTGCGGGGACGCACGGCGGGCGAGATCTTCGGTTCGCCCGACGACGTGAAACTGCGGTCGTCGATGACGCTGTTCGCCCGCGCCACCGACGACAACGACGCGTTCGTCGCCGTGCTCGACCGCTACTACGGCGGCGAGGAGGATCCCGTCACGGTGGCCCGCCTCGGCGGTGCCTAGCGCGGGCTCAGGATCCGCCAGCCGTGCGGTTCCACCGTCACCGCGTCGACGACCTCCGGCGGCGGCGCGGCTGACCCGCCGAGGACCTCAGCGCGCCCCACGCCCCAGTCCGACACCGCGACCCGCAGCGGCTTGTCGTCGATGTTGAGGGCGACCAACAGGGCGTCGTCGCCGCTGCGCGCGGCGTAGACGTAATGGCGGTTTTCCAGGCGCGCCGCGGTGGTCGATGCCCGGTGCAACCACGGGTGGCGGCGGCGCAACCCGATCAGAAATTGGTGCAGACTCCACACCTCGGCGCCGAACGCGTCCAAAGGCTGTGGGGGAGAGCCGAATTCGGGGCGCACAGCGTCGTCGCCACCGAACCGTTCCTCCTTGACGGCGCGGAATCCGAACTCATCGCCGGCGTAGATGCTGGGGACGCCGCCAACGGTGAGTAGCAACACCAGCGCGTGCGCCAGGTGGCGGGAGTCGTCGAGCTGGCTCGCGATGCGGGTGACGTCGTGGTTGCCGACGAAGGTGAGCGGGGCGAACCGGCGAAGAAAGTCGTTGTGCCGCTGCAGGGCCCAATCGAGCTCGAAGAAATTGCCGTCGTTCAGACCGCTCCAGATCGCCTTCCACAATTCGTACTGGGTTGCCGAGTCGAACCTGGCCGCCTCGACCGCGGCGGCGTAGTCGCCGTGGATCAACTCCCCGACGAACCAGGCGTCGGGGTGGCGCTCCCGCGCCCGCGGCAGCGCGGCGGCCCAAAACCGTGGTGGTACGGCGTAAGCGGCGTCGAGGCGCCATCCGTCGGCGCCGCGGTCCAGCCAGTGGCTGAGTACGTTCACGGTGTAGTCGAGGACTTCGGGGTTGTCGTGGTTGAGGGTGATCAGGCCGTCGTGACCCTCGAAGGTGTGGAATCGGCCGGGGCGCCCGCGAAACCAGCGCGCGGCCGCGGCGTGATCGGCCGCGGCGACGTCCGCGGCGGCGCGATAGCGGGCGAAGTCCTGGCCGACGTGGTTGAACACCCCGTCGAGCAGCACCCGCAGCCCGCGCCGGTGCGCCTCGGCGATCAGGTGGTCGAAGTCCGCGTCATCACCGAGCCGCGGGTCAATGCGGTAGTGATCGGTGGTGTCGTATCCGTGCGTGCGCGAGGCGAAGATCGGGCCCAGCGCCAGGCCGGAGGCGCCCAACGCGACGGCGTGGTCCAGCCAGTCGACGAGCCGCCGCAGCCGGTGTTCCTCGGGCCGCGGCGGCTCATTCGACGCCGCCGTGGGATAGGCGCCCACGAAGCCCAGGGGATAGACGTGCCACCAGATGGCGTGGTCGACCCAGGACAGCCCCGTCACGGCGCGGCGATCAGCCGACGCCCGCCAGCGTCTGGGCCGCGGCGATCGCCTGGGCAACCCCGGAGACGATGGCCGCGGCCTTCAACGCTTCCTGGATGGATTCGCGGCTGACGCCCGCCTCGCGCAGCGTGTGCTCGTGGGCGGCGACGCAGTCGGGGCACCCGTTGATCGACGACACCGCGAAACACCACAGCTCGAAGTTCGCCTTCGCCACGCCGGGGTTGGCGATGATGTTCATCCGCAGCCCCGCGCGCAGGTCGTCGTACTTGCCGTCGAGGAACCCGCGGCCGCGGTAGAACACGTTGTTCATCGCCATGATCGACGCCGCGCCCAGGGCGGCGTGGTAGGCCTCGGCGGACAGCGTGTCGGCCGCCTCGGTGCCAATCTCGCTGAGCACCTGCGGGTTTCGTGTGGCCGCGGCGCAGGCCAACAGAGTGCCCCAGAGCTGCTCCTCGTTGAGCTCGGTGGTGCGGCTGATCGAGCCGAGGTTCAGCTTGAGGTCCTTGGCGTACTCGGGCAGCGCTTCTTTGAGGTTGTCTATGCTCATCCTGGTCTCCTCGTCCGACCTCTCGACCTTAGGGGGAATGACCGAAGTCCGGGCCTTTAATCAGGCCCGGACCACGGATCACGCGCGGGCGCCGCTCAGGCGGAAGCCTTGAGCAACTCGCCGGCGTTCAGCGTCGGGTCGCCCTTGCGCCAGTTGCAGGCGCACAGCTCGTCGGATTGCAGCGCGTCGAGGACTCGCAGCACCTCTTCGACGTTGCGGCCCACGGAACCGGCCGTCACGGAGACGAACTGGATCTCGTTGTTGGGGTCGACGATGAAGGTGGCCCGGTCGGCCACGCCGCCGGCGTTGAGGACGCCGGTGGCCAGGCTCAGCTCCCGCTTGATGTCCGACAGCATGGGGAACGGCAGGTTCTTCAGGTCCTCGTGCTGGGCGCGCCAGTTGAAGTGGACGAACTCGCTGTCGATGGACACCCCGAGCACCTGCGCGTCGCGGTCGGCAAACTCGTCGTTCAGCTTGCCGAACGCCGCGATCTCGGTGGGGCACACGAAGGTGAAGTCCTTGGGCCAGAAGAACACCACGCGCCACTTGCCCTCGTAGTCGTCGCTGCTGACCGTCGTGAAGTAGTCCTCGGGCTGCTTGGCGTCGACCTTGGACAGATCACCCGCGATGAGCGCGGTGAGTTCGTAGGCGGGGAACTGGTCGCCGATGGTCAACAAAGGCATATCGCTCCTTAATTGGATCAAGTCAAGTTTGGTGGTCTACGCCCATGGTGCCGTCTACCCTTGTTGAAGTAAAGGTGATATTTCCCACTACACTTATAGGCATGCCCGATAAGAGTTATCAGCCCACGATCGCCGGCCTGCGGGCGTTCGTCGCAGTGGCGGAGAAGCGTCAATTCAGCAGTGCCGCAACGGCTCTCGGCCTCAGCCAGTCCACCTTGTCGCAGGCGCTGGCCGCCCTGGAGGGCGGCCTGGGCACCCGGCTGGTCGAGCGGTCGACCCGGCGTGTCCTCTTGACGGCGGAGGGCGCGCAGCTGCTGCCGCGCGCGCAGGCCGTCGTCGACGCGGCAGACGCGTTCACGGCCGCGGCCGCCGGCTCCGCCGACCCGTTGCGCAGCGGGATGCGCCTGGGGCTCATCCCGACGGTCGCGCCGTATGTGCTGCCGACGGTGCTGGCGGGGCTCGCCGAGGAGTTGCCCGGGCTGAACCTGCGCGTCATCGAGGACCAGACCGAACGCCTGCTCACGGTGCTGCGGGAGGGGGCGCTGGACGCGGCGCTGATCGCCCTGCCCGCGGACGTCGGCGGTGTCACCGCAATCCCCATCTACGACGAGGATTTCGTGCTGGCGTTGCCGCCCGCACACCCGCTGTCCGGCAAGCGTCGGGTGCCCACCACGGCGCTCGCCGAGTTGCCGCTGTTGCTGCTGGACGAGGGGCACTGCCTGCGCGACCAGGCGCTCGAGGTATGCCACATCGCGGGGGTGCGCCCCGACCTGGCCAACACCCGGGCGGCGTCGCTGGCGACCGCGGTGCAGTGCGTGACCGGGGGGCTCGGCGTGACTCTGATCCCGCAGACCGCCGTGCCGGTCGAGGCCTCTCGCAGCCGGCTCGGCCTGGCGCAGTTCGCGGCCCCCCGGCCGGGTCGGCGGATCGGGCTGGTGTACCGGTCCTCCAGCGGCCGCGACGAGTCCTACCGCCGGCTCGCCGCGACGATCGGTGAACTGGTCGGCAGTCAACACCAGGTCCGGCTGGTGAAATAGGCCGCGCCCGCGGCGGTAGGTTCGGCGCATGGAGAAGGTGATCGCGGTGCTGATGCGCGCCGAGCCGGACGACGACTGGTGCGCCCGGCAGCGGGGCCCCGTCGCCGACGCGCTGCTGCAACTGGGACTGCCGGGACTGGCGATCAATGTCCGCGACGCCCCGGTGCGGAACTCGCTGATGACCCTGACCACGCTGGACCCGCCGGCCGCCGCGGTGGTCAGCATGTGGACGCAGCAGTGCTACGGCGACCAGCTGCGAGCGGCGCTCGGGCTGCTCGCCGGCGAGTGCGAACGGCTCGCCGCCTACCTGGTGACCGAGTCGGTGCCGCTCGAGGCGCCCGCCGTCGAGCCGGGGACCGCGACACCGGGATTGGCCAACGTCGCGCTGCTGCGCCGGCCCGCCGGCCTGGACCGGGAGACGTGGCTGGCGCGCTGGCAAGGCGACCACACGCCGGTGGCCATCGAGACGCAGTCGACGTTCGGTTACACCCAGAACTGGGTGGTGCGAGCCCTGACTCCCGACGCGCCGGGAATCGCCGCCATCGTCGAGGAGTTGTTCCCGGCGGAGGCCGTCACCGACCTCAGGGCGTTCTTCGGCGCCGCCGACGACGCCGATCTGCACGACCGCCTGAGCCGGATGGTCGCCAGTACAACAGCATTCGGCGCCAACGAGAACATCGACACCGTGCCCACCAGCCGGTACGTGCTCCGCTCGCCGTTCAAGGACTGAGGTGGTGGTCGTATGACAACGCTGGACGAGGCCGTCGGGCTGGCGGCGGCGGACAGCGGGCTGGCGGTGATCTCGACGGTCCGCGCCGACTCGACGGTGCAGGCGTCGCTGGTCAACGTCGGCCTGTTGACGCACCCCGACGGGGGCCAACGGGTGCTCGGCTTCACCACCTACGGCAAGGTCAAGCTCGCCAACCTGCGGGCGCGCCCGCAGCTAGCGGTCACCTTCCGCGACGGATGGCGCTGGGCCACCGTCGAGGGCCGCGCCGAACTGGTCGGCCCCGACGACCCGCGGCCGTGGCTCGCCGACCCCGACCGGCTGCGGCTGCTGCTGCGCGAGGTGTTCACCGCCGCGGGGGGCACCCACGACGACTGGGACACCTACGACCGGGTGATGGCCGACGAGAGGCGCGCCGTCGTGCTGATCGACCCGACCCGGGTCTACAGCAACGGTTGAGGCCGATAGGCTCTCAAGCCGTGACGCTGCAGATCAACGACGATAAGCGGGTACGCACTCTCACGCTGAATCGGCCGGAGGCGCTGAACGCCTTCAACGAGGCGCTCTACGACGCCACGGCCGAGGCGCTGTTGGCCGCCGCCGACGATCCGGAGGTGGCGGTCGTGCTGCTCACCGGCGCGGGCCGCGGATTCAGCGCCGGCACCGACCTCACCGAGATGCAGGCGCGCATCACCGACCCGGATTTCACGCCGGGCAAGCACGGTTTCGTCGGCCTGATCGACGCGCTGAGCGCGTTCCCCAAACCGCTGATCTGCGCGGTCAACGGCGTCGGAATCGGGATCGGTGCCACCATTCTCGGCTACGCCGACCTGGCGTTCATGTCGTCGACGGCCCGGTTGAAGTGCCCGTTCACCAGCCTGGGCGTGGCGCCGGAGGCGGCGTCGTCGTACCTGCTGCCCCAGCTGGTCGGCCGGCAGAACGCCGCCTGGCTGCTGATGTCGTCGGAATGGGTCGACGCCGACGAGGCGCTCCGCATGGGTCTGGTCTGGCGCGTCTGCGAACCCGACGAACTGCTGACCGAGGCGCGCCGGCACGCGGAGGTCCTGGCCGCACGCCCCATTGCCAGCCTGATGGCGGTGAAGCACACCATGACCGAACCGCTGCGCCCGCAGATCGCGGCGGCCAGCGCCCGGGAGAACGCTCACTTCGCCGAGTTGATGGGCGCCCAGGCCAACGCCGCGGCGCTCGCCGAATTCAACAGAGCGCGCTAGGCCGAACCGCAAACCGCTACACCGCGGGCGCCGTCTCCATGTTTGCTGCGGCGGCGATGATGGCCCGCAGCGTGCGCCGGCAGCGCCCGCAGTCGGCGCCGGCACCGCACGCGGCGGCCACCTCCTTGGACGTGGAGGCGCCGCGGGCGACGACGTCGCACACCGTCTGATTGGTGGCTCCCACACACAGGCACACGTACATCAGCGCCACCCCCGCACGCAGGCAATCCCTTCGTCGAACGCTCCCGCACGCGACCGCGGGCCGGTGCCGAAGTGGTGCTCCCGGATCATCAGAAGTCCCCTCGAACTCGCCGCCGCATATCGCCGCATATTAGATGAGTCTAACCTAAGTCGATAAGCGCAGTCTAACCTAAGAATGCCTGGGCGCGGTCCACGCCGCGACGCGGTGAGCGCAGCCAAACCTTGCTGGAAGATTCGCTGTGCGCGTGGCAAAGTGCTGCTACAGCCCAGGGGGTGCGCATCCGCCCGCCATGGCCCGCCGCGACAGCCCGTCCACACCGGAGGAGTGATTCATGCAAGGGGATCCGGAGGTTTTGCGCCTGCTCAACGAACAGTTGACCAGCGAGCTCACCGCGATCAACCAATACTTCCTGCATTCGAAGATGCAGGACAATTGGGGCTTCACGGAACTGGCCGAGCACACCCGGGCCGAATCGTTCGACGAGATGCGGCACGCCGAGGCGATCACCGACCGCATCTTGCTGCTCGACGGGCTGCCCAACTATCAGCGCCTGTTTTCGCTGCGCATCGGCCAGACGCTGCGCGAGCAGTTCGAGGCCGACCTGGCCATCGAGTACGAGGTGCTGGAACGCCTCAAGCCCGCGATCGTCTTCTGCCGGGAAAAGCAGGACAGCACCACCGCCAACCTCTTCGAGCGGATCGTGGCCGACGAGGAGCTGCACGTGGACTACCTGGAGACGCAGCTGCAACTGATGGACAAGCTCGGCGAGGAGCTCTACTCGGCGCAGTGCGTTTCGCGGCCGCCGGGCGGCGGGTCCGGGGGCTAACCGCGGCGCGCCCCGCACGGGCGCACCCGGCGCGCCTGCGATTGCCGTCGACTGACCCTGGGCATTATCAGCGGCGAACGGCAAACGAGAGGCACCCATGACGACCCCTGACACGGCGGCGCCGAGCGGACCCGCTCTCGCCGACCAGGCGGGCAGCGCGGCGCTGATCAGCCCACAACGACGCAACCTGATTTTCGTCGCGATCGTGCTCGGCATGCTGCTGGCCGCGTTGGACCAGACGATCGTGGCGACGGCGTTGCCGACGATCGTCGCCAATCTCGGGGACGCGGGTCACCAGTCGTGGGTGGTCACCAGCTACCTGCTCGCCTCGACGATCGTCACCGCCTTGGTCGGCAAGCTCGGTGATGTCTTCGGTCGCAAGCGGGTGTTCCAGGTCGCCATCGTCTTCTTCGTCGTCGGCTCGATCCTGTGCGGCCTGGCGCAATCGATGGCCATGCTGGTCGCGGCCCGCGCCTTGCAGGGGATCGGCGGCGGCGGCATCACTGTCACCGCCAGCGCGCTGATCGGCGAGGTCGTCCCGTTGCGGGAACGCGGCCGCTACCAAGGCATCCTGGGCGCCGTCTTCGGCGTCACGACGGTCATCGGTCCGCTGCTGGGCGGTTACTTCACCGACTACCTGACCTGGCGGTGGGCGTTCTGGGTCAACGTGCCCATCTCGGTGATCGTCATTTTCGTTGCGGCCGCGGCGATTCCGGCGCTGACCGCCGCCTCCAAACCTGCCGTCGATTACGCGGGCATCGCGTTCATCGGCCTGGGCGCGGCGGGGCTGACGCTGGCCACCAGCTGGGGCGGCACCCTGTACGCGTGGGGATCGCCGACCATCGTCGGGTTGTTCGTCGGGGCCGCCGTGGCGCTGGGCGTGTTCGTCGTCGTGGAGCGCCGCGCCGCCGAGCCGATCCTGCCGATCCGGTTGTTCGCCAGCCCGGTGTTCACGGTGTGCTGCGTGCTCTCCTT
>NZ_LZKC01000297.1:0-1741 GCF_001672685.1 Mycobacterium sp. E2462 | reverse complement strand
GGCGCCGCGGCGCGGTCGCCGCAGCCGGTCGCGGCACGCTGCGCCGCCGGCTCGGGCTGCCCGCGCCCGCCGAGCCCGACCTGTCGACCCACCGGCGCGCTTATGACTCGTCGCCGACCGTGGCGGCGCGGCTGTGAACCCGCGCGAGCGCGGCCTGACGCTCAACGTCAACGTCCTCAACCTCGGCATCCACACCGCGTCGTGGCGCCGCTCCAGCGAGGCCCCCGCGGCGTTCACCGACCCGGGCTACTACGTGCGGATGGCGCGGATCGCCGAGCGGGGCGCCCTGGACGCGCTGTTCCTGGCCGACGGGCCGGCGTTGCGCGACCACCCGGCGCTGCGCCCGTCGCAGGCGCTGGAGCCCAGCGTCATCCTCGCGTCGGTGGCGGCCGAGACCGAGCACCTGGGGCTGATCGGCACGCTGTCCTCGACGTTCAACGACCCGGTGGAACTCGCGCACCGGTTGCTCAGCCTCGACGAACTGTCCGGCGGCCGGTGCGCGTGGAACGTCGTCACCACCTACTCCGAGGCCGCGGGCGGCAACTTCGGCCTGGACGACCTGCCGGACCGGTCCAGCCGCTACCGGCGCGCCGCGGAGTTCGTCGACGTCGTCCTGGCGCTGTGGCGTGACGCCGCCGCCGGTGCCGGCGGCATCGACCATCGCGGCGAATTCTTCGCGGTCACAGGGGCGTTGCCGCAAGGGCCGTCGCCGCAGGGCTACCCGCTGTTGGTGCAGGCCGGGGGCTCACCGCAGGGCCGGGAGCTGGCCGGGCGGGTCGCGGACGCGGTGTTCAGCGCCGAGCTGGACCTCGACGCCGGCCTCGAGCACTACCGGCTGGTCAAGGACGCCGCCGCCGCGCACGGCCGCGGCCGCGACGCGGTCCGCATCCTGCCCGGCCTCATCACCACCATCGGCAGCAGCCGCGCCGAGGCCGAGCGGCGCTACGAGGAGCAGAACGCGCTGCTGCCCGCCGACCACGACGTGCAGCGACTGTCGCAGACCCTGGGTGCGGACCTTTCCGATCTGCCGCTCGACGAGCCCATCCCGGCGCGCCTGCTGGGCGCGGCGCCGGATTCCGTTGGCTCACTGGGTTTCCGGGAATCGGTCGTGCGCCTGGTCACCCGCCGCGGGTTGACGCTGCGCCAGACGCTGCGTGAGTTCAGTGGGTCCGGGCACCGGGTGATCGTCGGGTCCCCCGTCGACGTGGCCGATACCATCGAGCGGTGGTTCGTTGCCGGCGCCGCCGACGGTTTCAACCTGATGCCCGACGTCTTCCCGGACGGCCTTGAGGTGTTCGTCGACGAGGTGGTGCCGATCCTGCGCTCGCGCGGCCTGTTTCGCCCGTCGTATGCGGAACCGACGTTGCGCGAACGGTTCACGGGCGCCCCGTTCACGGCGGCGGCCTGATGCATCTGTGGTACATCCCGAACACCGTCGAGCCCGGCCACCGCGGCGACGACACGGTGGCCGGTTGGGGCAGCCTGGACTACTCGGTGGACCTGGCGCTGCGCGCCGAGCGGCACGGCTGGGGCGGCGCGCTGATCGGCACCGGCTGGGGCCGACCCGACACGTTCACCGTCGCCACCGCGGTCGCGGCCCGCACCACCAACTTCACGCCGCTGGTGGCGGCGCGGCCCGGCTATTGGCATCCGGCGCACTTCGCCAGCGCGGCGGCCACCCTGCACCGGCTCAACGACGGCAAGTTGTTCATCAACATCGTCAGCGGCGTCGACGATCCGA
>NZ_LZKC01000296.1:0-7354 GCF_001672685.1 Mycobacterium sp. E2462 | reverse complement strand
ACCTGCTGGCCGGTTCGGCGCTGCCGGTCCCGGAGTCGATCCACACCGTCGACCTCGTCGGCGGTGGGGCGGCGGCCACGGCCACCCGGGTCGCGCTGCCCCCCGGAACGGGTTACTTCACTCAGGTCGCCGGTGGTGGCGCGGGTGCGCCCGGCGCCGGATCGCTGTTCTGGGTTTCCGACACCGGTGTGCGTTACGGCATCGACAACGAGGCGGAGAACTCCGCCACCGGGCACGGCAAAACCGTTGAGGCACTTGGGCTGAGCGGTTCGCCCCTGCCCGTTCCGTGGTCGGTGCTGTCGCTGTTCGCCGCCGGACCGACCTTGTCGCGCGCCGACGCGCTACTGGCACACGACGGCTTGACGCCGGACAACAACCCGGGCCGTCCCGTCGCGGCCGAAGGAGCCCCCCGATGAGCCGACTCATATTCGAAGCCCGCCGCCGCCTAGCTCCCCCGGCCGCCCGCAAGGGGACCATCACCATCGAGGCCCCGCCGGAGCTGCCCCGGGTCATCCCGCCGTCGTTCCTGCGGCGCGCGATGCCCTACGTGCTGGTCATCCTGATCGTCGGCATGGTGGTGGCGCTGTTCGCCACCGGCATGCGGATGATCTCCCCGCAGACGCTGTTCTTCCCGTTCGTGTTGCTGCTCGCCGCCACCGCGATGTACCGCGGCAACGACAACAAGACTCGGACGGAGGAGGTCGACGCCGAACGAGCCGACTACCTGCGCTACCTGTCGGTGGTGCGGGACAACATCCGCACCCAGGCGGCCCAGCAGCGCGCTGCCGCGCAGTGGTCCCACCCCGAGCCGGCGGCGCTGTCCGCGGTGCCCGGGTCGCGGCGCCAGTGGGAGCGTGACCCCCACGACCCCGACTTCCTGGTGCTTCGGGCGGGCCGTCACCAGGTGCCCCTGACCACCGCGCTGCGGGTCAACGACACCGCGGACGAAATCGACCTGGAACCGGTGTCGCACAGCGCATTACGCAGCCTGCTCGACACGCACCGGATCGTGCGGGATGTGCCGACGGGCATCGACCTGAACAAGGTGTCGCGGATCACCGTCCTGGGCTCGGCGGACGAGGCCCGCGGGGCGCTGCGGGCGTGGATCGCCCAGGCCGTCACCTGGCATGACCCGACGGTGCTCGGGGTCGCGCTGGCCACCCGGGACCTCGAGGACCCCGACTGGTCGTGGCTGAAGTGGCTGCCGCACGTAGACATTCCCGGTGAGATCGACGGCGTCGGCCCGGCCCGCTATCTCTCGACCGACGCCGACGACCTGGTCGGCCTGCTGGGGCCGGCCCTGGTGGACCGGCCGGCGTTCACCGGCGAGTCGGGCGATGCGCTGCGCCACCTGCTGGTCGTCATCGACGACCCGGACTACGACGTCAACGCTTCGGCCTTGGCGCTGGGCCGGGCGGGGGTCACCGTCGTGCACCGTTGCGCCACGGCGCCCCACCGCGAGCAGTACTCGGACCCGGAAAAGCCGATCCTGCGGGTCGGCCAGGGGGCGATCGAACGCTGGCAGACGGGAGGCTGGCAGCCCTACATCGACAACGCCGACCAACTCGGGGTGCCCGACGCCGCCCACCTGGCCCGTCAGCTGTCGCGCTGGGACTCCAACCCGACGCACACGGGCCTACGGTCGGCGGCGACCCGCGGGGCGAGCTTCACCACCCTGCTCGGGATCCCGGACGCCTCGCAGCTCGACGTGCCCGCCCTGTGGGCCCCGCGCCGGCGCGAGGACGAGCTGCGCGTGCCCATCGGCGTCACGGCCACCGGTGAGCCGCTGTACTTCGACCTCAAGGACGAAGCCGAGGGCGGGATGGGGCCGCACGGCCTGATGATCGGTATGACGGGGTCCGGCAAGTCTCAGACCCTGATGTCGATCCTGTTGTCGCTGTTGACCACTCACTCGGCCGACCGCTTGATCGTCATCTACGCGGACTTCAAGGGCGAGGCCGGCGCGGACAGCTTCCGCCACTTCCCGCAGGTCGTCGCCGTCATCTCGAACATGGCGGAGAAGAAGTCGCTGGCCGACCGGTTCGCCGACACGCTGCGCGGGGAGGTGGCCCGCCGCGAGACGCTGCTGCGGGAGGCCGGCCGCCGCGTGCAGGGCAGCGCGTTCAACTCGGTCGTCGAATACGAGGCCGCCGTCGCGGCCGGGCATGACTTGCCGCCCATTCCGACGTTGTTCGTCGTCGCCGACGAGTTCACCCTGATGCTGGCCGATCACCCGGAGTACGCCGAGCTGTTCGATTACGTTGCGCGCAAAGGCCGGTCGTTCCGCATCCACATTTTGTTCGCGTCGCAGACGCTGGACGTCGGCAAGATCAAGGACATCGACAAGAACACCTCCTACCGCATCGGGTTGAAGGTGGCCAGCCCCAGCGTCTCTCGCCAGATCATCGGCGTCGAGGACGCGTACCACATCGAATCCGGCAAAGAGCACAAGGGCGTGGGCTTCCTGGTGCCCGCGCCGGGCGCCGCCCCGGTGAAGTTCCGCAGCACCTACGTCGACGGCATCTACGAGCCTCCGCAACGGCCGAAATCCTATGCGGTGCCGTCGATCCCGGAGCCCAAGCTGTTCTCGGCCGGCCGGGTCGAGCCGGATCAGGACACGGTGGTCCCGCTGGAGGTGGACGAGGAGCTGGCCGGCCCGCCGCGCAAGCTCATCGCCACGATCGGTGACCAGCTGGCCGGCTACGGCCCGCGGGCGCCGCAGCTGTGGCTGCCGCCGCTCGACGAGCCGATCCCGCTGACCTCGGTGCTGGCCCGCGCCGGGGTGCCGCAGCGCCAATGGCAGTGGCCGCTGGGCGAAATCGACAAGCCGTTCGAGATGCGCCGTGACCCGCTGATCTTCGACGCCACCTCGTCGGCCGCCAACGTGGTCATTCACGGCGGCCCCAAGTCGGGGAAGTCGACCGCGCTGCAGACGTTCATCCTGTCGGCCGCCAGCCTGCATTCGCCGCGCGACGTGACCTTCTACTGCCTGGACTACGGCGGTGGGAAGCTGCGAGCGCTCGAAGACCTGGCGCACGTCGGCAGCGTGGCGTCGGCGCTGGAACCCGAGCGGATCCGGCGGACCTTCGGTGAGCTCGAGCAGCTGCTGCTGTCGAGGCAGCGCCGCGAACAGTTCCGCGACAGGCACGGCGCGGCCCCGGACGACGGCTTCGGTGAGGTGTTCCTGGTCATCGACAACCTCTACGCGTTCGGCCGCGACAACACCGACCAGTTCAACACGCGAAACCCGTTGCTGGCCAGGGTCTCCGAGTTGGTGAACATCGGTCTGGCCTACGGCATCCACGTCGTCGTCACCACTCCCAGCTGGCTCGAGGTGCCGCTGGCCATGCGCGACGGGCTGGGCCTGCGGCTCGAGCTGAAGCTGCACGACCCGCGCGACAGCAACGTGCGGGTGGTGGGCGCTCTGCGCCGGCCGGCCGAGGCCGTGCCGCACGACCAGCCGGGCCGCGGCCTGACCATGGCCGCCGAGCACTTCCTGTTTGCCGAGCCGCAGCTGGACCAGGTCGCCGCCCTCAACGCCCGCTACCCGGGCGTGACGGCGCCGCCGGTGCGATTGCTGCCCACCAACCTGTCGCCGGCGGCGGTCGGCGCGCTGTATCGCGGCCCGGAGCAGGTGGTCATCGGTCAGCGCGAGGAGGATCTCGCGCCGGTCGTCGTCAACTTCGCCGACCAGCCGCTGTTGATGGTGTTCGGGGACAGCAAGTCGGGCAAGACGACCTTGCTGCGCCACATCATTCGGACGGTGCGCGAGAACTCGTCGGCCGACCAGGTGGCGTTCACCGTGCTGGACCGGCGGCTGCACCTCGTCGACGAGCCGTTGTTCGCCGACAACGAGTACACCGCCAACGTCGACCGCATCATCCCCGCGATGCTGGGACTGGCCAACCTCCTCGAGGCGCGGCGGCCACCGGCCGGCCTGAGCCCCGGCGAGCTGTCGCGGTGGAGCTACCAGGGCCACACCCACTACCTGATCATCGATGACGTCGACCAGATCCCGGATTCGCCCGCGCTCAGCGGCCCCTACATCGGCCAGCGACCGTGGACCCCGTTGCTCGGGATCCTCTCGCAGGCGGCCGATCTGGGGCTGCGGGTGATCGTCACGGCGCGCGCCACGGGATCCGGGCACGCGCTGATGACCAGCCCGCTGCTGCGCCGCCTCAACGACTTGCAGGCCACCACGCTGATGCTGGCGGGCAACCCGCAAGACAGCGGCAAGATCCGCGGTCAGCGCTTCGGCCGGCTTCCCGCGGGGCGCGCAATCCTGTTGGGCGACAGCGACAGCCCGACGTACGTGCAGTTGGTCAACCCGCTCGTCGGGGAGGCCGCCATGTTTGGTGAAACGCAACAGTAAGGGGAGAGATCATGACGTTGCGAGTGGTTCCCGAAGGACTGGCTGCCACCAGCGCCGCCGTGGAGGCGCTGACGGCGCGGCTGGCGGCGGCACACGCCGCGGCGGCCCCGGCGATCACCGCGGTGGTGCCGCCCGCGGTGGATCCGGTGTCGCTGCAGACCGCCCTCGGTTTCAGCGCCCAGGGCCAGGAGCACGCCGCCGTGGCCGCGCAGGGCGTCGAGGAGCTGGGTCGCGCCGGCGTGGGCGTCGGCCAGTCCGGGGTCAGCTACCTCGCCGGTGACACCGCGGCCGCCGCGAGCTACGGGTTCTCGGGCGCCTAGTTATGACGTTTCCCATCTGGATGGCATCGCCGCCGGAAGTGCATTCGGCGATGCTGAGCGGGGGACCGGGGGCGGGGCCACTGTTGGCCGCCGCCGGCGCCTGGACCTCGCTCAGCACCCAATACACAACGGAGGCCGCCGAACTCAGTGGGCTTCTCGGATCGGTGCAGTCCGGCGCGTGGGATGGGCCCAGCGCCGAGCAGTATGTGGCGGCGCACCTGCCGTACCTGGCGTGGCTGCAACAGGCCGGCGCCGACAGCGCCGGCGTGGCCGCGCAACACGAGGTGGCTGCGGCGGCGTACACCGCTGCGCTCGCGGCCATGCCGACGCTGCCGGAGCTCGCCGCCAACCACACCGTGCACGGTGTCTTGCTGGCGACCAACTTCTTTGGCATCAACACCATTCCGATCGCGGTCAACGAGGCCGACTACGCGCGGATGTGGACGCAGGCGGCCACCGTCATGAGCACCTACCAGGCCGTGTCCGGGTCGGCGTTGGCCGCCGCGCCGCGCACGGTGATGGCTCCGGCCATCGTGAACCCGGGCGGTAACGCCGCTGACGCCGCGCAAAGCACCTCCGACATCGGCGACTGGATCCAGAACTTCTTCAAGCAGCTGTCCCAGTTCCTGCAGGACTTCTTCCAGAACATCTCCAAGATGCTGCAGGACTTCTGGTCGAACCTGCCGGCGTTTCTCGCGGCCAACGGACCGCTGCTGTTCTTCGTGGCCTACCAGGTGTTCTTCAACGCCGTCGGGTGGCCGACCTGGGGTGCGCTCCTCACCGCACCGTTCCTCATCCCGCTGATACTCGGGATCGGGCTCAGCACGCTGATCACGCCCCTCGACATCGCGCCGGAGGAGGCGGCCCCGGCCGTCGTGCCCCCGGTCCTGGCATCGAGCAAGCCGTCGATGTTGCCCGCGGTCGCGATGGCCCCGACTCTGGGCACGGCGCCGAGCGCTCCCGCCAGCACCCCCGCCAGCGCCCCGGCCCCCAGCACGGCGCCGGCGCCGGCACCCGCCACCGGCACGTTCGGCTATCTCGTTGCGGCGGGCGGTGATCCGGAGACCGGCGTCGGGCCCACCCTCGGTGGCCGCGGCGGTGCCAAGGCCCCCGCGGCGACTGTCCCGGCGGCGGCCGCGGCGGCCTCCAGTCGGGCCGAGGCGCGCGCCCGGCGCCGCCGGCGCGCCGAAATGCGCGACCACGGCGACGAATTCCTGGACATGGACTCCGACATCGGTGTGCCGCCCGACTTCGGTGAGGAGGACCAGCTGGCCGCCGTCGCCTCGGCCGCGGGCGCCGGGACGCTCGGCTTCACCGGAACCGCGCAGCGGCACACGGGATTCCGGGCGGCGGGACTGACCAAGCTGTCCGGCGACGAATTCGGCGGCGGCCCCCGCACGCCCATGGTGCCCGGCACCTGGGAGCGGGACGACGACGACCCGGCGGCCCCGACCGAAGCTGGGAAGGGGGAGTAAGGACTTCACCACGATGCACCCCGACTTCTCGACCCCCACCAAGCCACTGGCCCGCACCGGGCCGCGAGAGACCGAGAGAAAGGAATCACCATGAGCATGCTGGACGCTCACATCCCGCAGTTGGTTGCCGCGCAGTCGGCGTTCTCCGCCAAGGCCGCGTTGATGCGCAGCACCATCAGCCAGGCCGAGCAGGAAGCCGTGTCGGCGCAGGCGTTCCACCAGGGCGAGTCCTCGGCCGCGTTCCAGGCCGCGCACGCCCGGTTCGTCGAGGTCGCCGCCCGGGTCAACACGCTGCTCGACATCGCCCAGGCCAACCTCGGCGACGCGGCGGGCACCTACGTGGCCGCCGACGCCGCGGGCGCCTCGGGTTACACCTCGTTCTGACCCGATTTCTGATTCCGACTAAGCAGCCAACTCGCGAAAGGACTTGTGATGTCACAGATTATGTACAACTACCCGGCGATGCTGAGCCACGCCGCGGACATGACGGCCTATGCCGGCACCATGCAGGGGCTCGGCACGGACATCGCCACCGAGCAGGCGACGCTGTCGTCCGCCTGGCAGGGTGACACCGGAATGACCTACCAGGCGTGGCAGGCCCAGTGGAACCAGGCGATGGAGAGCCTGGTGCGGGCGTACCAGGCGATGGCCAGCACGCACGAATCCAACACCATGTCCATGCTGGCCCGTGACCAGGCCGAGGCCGCCAAGTGGGGCGGTTAGTCCGAGCCTGATGGAGCCAGCACCGAACGCCGTCGAGCTGACGGTCGACCACGCCTGGTTCATCGCCGAAACGATCGGGGCGGGCAGCTTCCCGTGGGTGCTGGCGATCACCTCGCCCTATCGTGACGCCGCCCACCGCCAGGCGTTCCTCGACCGGCAACGCGCCGAGCTGGCCGAGCTGGGCCTGGTATCGCCGGACGGCCAGATCAACCCCGCGGTCGCGGAGTGGATCAAGACGGTGTGCTTCCCGGGGCGGTGGCTGGACCTGCGCTTCGTGGGCCCGGGCAAGGACTCCGCCGAGGCCGGCGGCGCCGGTGAACTGCTGCGCGGCATCGTCGCGCAGCGCACCGGGGCCGCCGGTCCGAGCAAGACGGTGGTCGCGCTGCGCAACGCGCAACTGGTCACCTTCACCGCGATGGACATCGACGATCCCCGCGCGCTGGTCCCGGTCCTCGGCGTCGGGC
>NZ_LZKC01000295.1:0-21347 GCF_001672685.1 Mycobacterium sp. E2462 | reverse complement strand
TCGCTCTACGACGCAACGGGGTACACCAGGGTGCCCCCCGACCCGATACCGAACTGGGGACCGTTCCGACCGATCGCCTTCGAAAAGTGGCTGACGCCCCCGCGCTGAGCGCGGTCAATGGCCGCGCGGCGCGTACATGATGACCGCGACGCCCAGCAGGCAGATCACCGCCCCGGCGACGTCCCAGCGATCGGGCCGGAACCCGTCGAAAGCCATGCCCCACAACAGCGATCCGGCGACGAACACGCCGCCGTAGGCCGCCAATATCCGGCCGAAGTGGGCGTCGGGCTGCAACGTGGCGACGAAGCCGTAGGCGCCCAGCGCGACGACGCCGCCTGCGGCCCACAGCAGTCCGCGATGCGCGCGGACGCCCTGCCACACCAGCCATGCACCGCCGATCTCCAACGCCGCGGCCAGGACGAACAGCGCAATCGACTTGGCGACCGTCAACGAGCGCCCGCCTTACGCAGCGCCGCGTCGGTGGCCTCGCGGATGGGGCCGCGCCACAACGGGCCATGCCCGGGCGCCAGGGTCTCGGTCTCCAGCAGGGCCAGCGCCGACAGCGTTCGGATGCAGTCCTCCTGGCTGTAGCTGAAGATCGACGGCAGCAGTTGGGGTCCGTCGTGGCGGATCAGCGGGTGCCCGGTGACCAGGGCGTCGCCGCTGGCGAGCACGCCGTCGACCAGGTAGGAGCAGTGGCCGTGCGTGTGCCCGGGGCTGAACACCGCCCGCGGGCGACCGGGCAGGGTGGCCGCTATGTCGGTAGTCAGCGGTTGGGTGGTCGGGATCCCTTCGCGGTTGAGACCGCCGCTGCGCACGACGTGCACGGTCCACGCCGCCCACCGGGGCCGCCAGAGGCGCACCGCGAGATCGCTGATCGAAACCTGTTCCAGATACTCCCGTTTGGCGTGTCCGACCTCGTCGGCGTGGCAGTACACGGCGGTCCCGAACTCCTTGGCGAACCAGATCGCCGATCCCAGGTGGTCGATGTGCGCGTGCGTCAACAAGATCGCGCGCACGTCGCCGGGCTCGCAGCCCAGTCGGCGCAGCGTCCCCACCACGTCCTCGCGGTCACCCGGGTAACCGGCGTCGATCAGCATCACCCCGGTGCCGTCGGCGACCAACGTCCAGTTGACGGCCTCGCCGACGGCGAGGTGGACCGTGTCGGTGACTTGAACGAGTGCCGGTGCCGATCCCATGCCGGCGAGTGTAAAGCGATCGCAAGCGCGGCGAAGCCGGGCGCGGCGGGTCGCGACCGGAGTGGGCGGAGCGATCGCAAGCGCGGCGAAGCCGGGCGCGGCGGGTCGCGACCTGACGGCTGCGAGCGATCGCAAGCGCGGCGAAGCCGGGCGCGGCGGGTCGTGACGGCCGCGATAGGAGTAGAAAAGAACCCGTGGCTGAATTGAAACTTGGGTACAAAGCATCCGCCGAACAATTCGCACCGCGTGAGCTCGTCGAACTCGCCGTCGCCGCCGAGGACCACGGCATGGACAGCGCCACCGTCAGCGACCACTTTCAGCCCTGGCGGCACGAGGGCGGACACGCCCCGTTCTCGCTGGCCTGGATGACCGCCGTCGGCGAGCGCACCAAGCGTCTGCAGCTGGGCACCTCGGTGCTCACCCCGACGTTCCGCTACAACCCCGCCGTCATCGCCCAGGCGTTCGCGACCATGGGCTGCCTCTACCCGGGCCGCATCTTCCTGGGCGTCGGCACCGGCGAGTCGCTCAACGAAATCGCCACCGGATACGAGGGCGAGTGGCCGGAGTTCAAGGAGCGCTACGCCCGGCTGCGCGAATCGGTGCGGTTGATGCGCGAGCTCTGGCTCGGTGACCGCGTCGACTTCGAGGGCGAGTACTACCACACCAAGGGCGCCTCGATCTACGACGTGCCCGAGGGCGGCATCCCGATCTACATCGCGGCCGGCGGCCCGCAGGTGGCCAAGTACGCGGGCCGCGCCGGCGACGGGTTCATCTGCACCTCCGGCAAGGGCGAGGAACTCTACAAGGACAAGCTGATCCCCGCGATGAAGGAAGGCGCGGAGGCCGCCGGCAAGAATCCCGACGACGTGGACCGGATGATCGAGATCAAGATCTCCTACGACACCGACCCCGAGCTGGCGCTGGAGAACACCCGGTTCTGGGCGCCGCTGTCGCTGACCGCCGAGCAGAAGACCAGCATCCACGACCCGTTGGAGATGGAGAAGGCCGCCGACGAGTTGCCGATCGAACAGGTCGCCAAGCGTTGGATCGTGGCGTCGGATCCCGACGAGGCGGTCGCGAAGGTCAAGGATTACGTCGACTGGGGCCTCAACCACCTGGTGTTCCATGCGCCCGGTCACGATCAGCGCCGATTCCTGGAACTGTTCGAGAAGGATCTGGCGCCCAGGCTGCGCCGGCTGGCCTGATCGGCGGGCAGATGGTCTCGGGTCCCGCCCGGGCGATCTATGTCGCCGCCCCCGAGCCGGAGACCGGCAAGTCGACGATCGCGCTCGGGCTGCTGCACCGGTTGACCGCGACGGTCGCGCGAGTCGGGGTGTTCCGGCCGATCATCAGAACCGATAGCGGCCGCGACTACATCCTGGAGCTGCTGCTAGGGCACACCACGGCGGGCCTGTCCTACGAGCAGTGCGCCGGCGCGACGTACCAGCAGCTGCACGCCGACGCCGACGCCGCGATCGCCGGCATTGTCGACGCCTATCACGCGATGGCCGAATCGTGCGATGCCGTGGTGATCGTCGGCAGTGACTACACAGACGTGACGCGGCCCGCCGAGCTCGCGGTGAACGCCCGGATCGCGGTCAACCTCGGCGCGCCGGTGTTGCTGGCTGTCAGCGGGAAGGGCCGCACCGCCGAGGAGGTCGGCCGGGTCGTCGAGGTGTGCGTGGCCGAGCTGTCGGCGCAGCGCGCCCACACGGCGGCGGTGATCGCCAACCGATGCGACCCGACCCAACTCGGGACGGTCGCCGAGGCACTGCGCGCCTTCGCCCTGCACAGCTACGTGCTGCCCGACGAGCCGCTGCTGTCGGCGCCGACCGTCACCGAGCTGGAGCGCGCCGTGCACGGGACGTCCGTCAGCGGCGAGGCCTCGCTGCGCGAACGCGAGGTGACCGGGATCCTCGTCGCGGGGATGACCGCCGACCATGTGCTGGAGCGGCTGCGCGACGGGATGGCGGTGATCACCCCCGGTGACCGCTCGGACGTGGTGCTCGCCGTCGCGAGTGCCCATGCGGCGGAGGGGTTTCCGTCGCTGTCGTGCATCGTGCTCAACGGCGGCTTCGCCCTGCACCCGTCCATCGCGGCGCTGGTGGCCGGGCTGCGGCTGCGGCTGCCGATCGTCGCCACCGCGCTGGGCACCTACGACACCGCGAGCGCGGCCGCCGCGGCCCGCGGCCGGGTCACGGCCACCTCGCAACGCAAGATCGATACCGCGCTGGAGTTGATGGACCGCTACGTCGACGTCTCGGATCTGCTTGCCCAACTGGCGATTCCGATACCCGACGTGATCACGCCGACGATGTTCATCCACCGGTTGACGCTGCAGGCCCGCTCGGATCGCAAGCACATCGTGTTGCCCGAGGGCGACGACGACCGGATTCTCAAGTCGGCGGGCCGGGTGCTGCAACGCCGCGTCGCGGACGTGACCATCCTGGGCGACGAGGCGCGGATCCGGCAGCGTTCCGGTGAACTCGGCGTCGACCTCGACGGCGCCAAGGTGCTCGACCCGCGCACCAGCGACCTGCGTGAGCACTTCGCCGAGCAGTACGCCGACCTGCGCAAAGCGAAGGGCGTCACCATCGAGCGGGCCCGTGAAGTCGTCGGCGAGGCAACGTATTTCGGCACCATGCTGGTGTTCAACGGCATGGTCGACGGCATGGTCTCGGGTGCCGCCCACACCACGGCGCACACCGTGCGGCCGGCGTTCGAGATCATCAAGACCGTCCCGGACGTGTCCACGGTATCGAGCATCTTCTTGATGTGCCTGCCCGACCGGGTCCTGGCCTATGGCGACTGCGCGATCATCCCCAACCCGACGCCGGAGCAGCTGGCCGACATCGCGATCTCGTCGGCGCGCACCGCCACCCAGTTCGGGATCGAACCGCGGGTGGCGCTGCTGTCCTACTCCACCGGTGATTCGGGCACCGGTGCCGACGTGGACAAGGTGAAGGCCGCAACGGATTTGGTGCGCGCGCGGGCGCCGCAGTTGCCGGTCGAAGGACCCATCCAGTACGACGCGGCGATCGAGCCCTCTGTCGCGGCCACCAAGTTGCGGGACTCCCCGGTGGCCGGGCGCGCGACCGTGCTGATCTTCCCGGACCTGAACACCGGCAACAACACCTACAAGGCGGTGCAGCGCAGCGCCGGAGCAGTGGCGATCGGCCCGGTGCTGCAAGGGCTGCGCAAGCCGGTCAACGACCTGTCCCGGGGCGCCTTGGTCGAAGACATCGTCAACACGATCGCCATCACGGCGATCCAGGCGCAGGGCGGCTCGAATGACCAGTGACACGGCGCGTGTGGTTCTGGTGATCAACTCCGGGTCCTCGTCGCTGAAGTACAAACTGGTCGACCCCGACTCCGGTGCGGCCCGCGCGACCGGCAACGTCGAGCGGATCGGCGAGGACTCGTCCGGCGTACCCGACCACGCGGCGGCGCTGCGGCGCGCCTTCGACGCGCTGGGTGACGACGGCATCGACCTCGGGCAGTGCGGTCTGGTGGCGGTCGGGCATCGAGTGGTCCACGGCGGCAACAGGTTTCATCGTCCCACAGTGGTCGACGACGCGGTTCTGGGCGAGCTCAAGGGCCTGTCGGAGTTGGCTCCGCTGCACAATCCGCCCGCGCTCGCAGGTATCGAGGTGGCGCGCAAGCTGCTGCCCGACGTGCCCCACGTCGCCGTGTTCGACACCGGCTTCTTCCACGACCTGCCGGCCGCGGCGGCAACCTACGCGATCGACCGGGACCTCGCCGAGCGGTGGCAGATCCGCCGCTACGGCTTCCACGGCACGTCACACCGCTACGTCAGCGAACGCGCCGCCGCGTTCTTGGGCGTGAGCTTGCAGAGCGTGAATCAGATTGTCCTGCACCTGGGCAACGGCGCGTCGGCCTCGGCGATCGCGGCCGGCCGAGCGGTCGAAACCTCCATGGGGCTGACCCCGCTGGAGGGGCTGGTGATGGGCACCCGCAGCGGCGACATCGACCCCAGCGTCGTGGCCTACCTGTCGCACACCGCTCAGATGGAGGTCGACGACATCGAGGTCATGCTCAACCAGCGCTCCGGGGTGTTGGGGCTGTGCGGCCAGCGTGACTTCCGCCGGCTGCACGAAATGGTCGAATCAGGCGACGCTGCAGCCCAATTGGCGTACAGCGTGTTCATCCATCGGCTGCGCAAATACCTGGGCGCCTACCTGGCGGTGCTGGGCCACACCGACGTCATCACCTTCACCGCCGGGATCGGTGAGAACGACGCGACGGTGCGCCGCGACGCGTTGGCGGGCCTGGGGGAGCTGGGTATCGTGCTGGACGAGGACCGCAACGGCGGCGACGGCACGGGGGAACGGCTGATCTCCGCCGACGGCTCGCCGATCACGGTGCTGGTGATCCCGACGAACGAAGAGCTGGCGATCGCCCGCGACTGCGTCGACGTCCTATAGGAAGCCGAGGCTGGTGCGGCCGGCGCCGACCGATGGCGTGGGGTCGGTACCCAGCGTTCGCGTCAGCAGCTCGCCGTACACGTCGCGAAAATCGGTGCTGTAGCGCAGGTCTCCGTTGTCGAGGTCGGTCAGGCTGGGTTCCGCGCCGTAGAAACCGCCGCGCACGGGCGCGCCCGCGATGAAAACCGGGCCGGCGGTGCCGTGGTCGGTCCCTTGCGACGCGTTCGCCCGCACCCGGCGGCCGAACTCCGAGTACGCCATCAGCACGACGTTGCGCCCGCACGGGTCGCCGGCCAGCTGGCCCAGGAATCCGGTGACGGCCTCGTCGAGCGTCTGCAGCTGGCGCTGCTGGGTGGCGCGTTCGCCGGCGTGGGTGTCGAACCCGCCCAACTGCACGGTGTACACCCGCGTCGGGACGCGCGCCTTGATCGCCTCTGCGACCACGCTCAGCTGTGCTGCCAGCGAGTTATGTTCGTGCGTAGCGGGTTTCACCGAGGCGAACGCCGCGTCGGCGGTGCGTGCGGCGCGGTAGGCCTTGCACACCGCGGCCATCGCCGGGGTGTCATGTGGGTCGTCATCGCCCAGCGCGGTCATGACGGCGGCGAACGTTTCGGCCTTGCCCGTCGCCGCGTCCGGCGTGAGCGCGGCCGCCGTGCACTTCGCCCCGACGGCCAGCGGCGGCAGGACCGCCCCGACGTTCACCGCCCGCAACGGGTCGTCCCCGGTGGCGTCGAGCCAGCGACCGATCCAGCCGGTCGGAACCGGCTCGGCCGGTGAGGCCGTCTGCCAGATGTCCATGGAACGGAAGTGGCTGTGGTCGGGCCGCGGATAACCGACGCCGCGCACGATCGCGAGCTGACGCCGGCCCCACAGCTGCGCCAAGCCCTTCAACGCGGGGTTGAGACCCAGCTGCTCGTCGAGGTGCAACACGTCGCCCGCGGCGTAGGCGAGCTCGGGACGGGCGTCGTGATAGGCGTTGTCCGCGTACGGGATCAGGGTGTTGATGCCGTCGTTGCCGCCGTACAGCGTGACGATCACCAGCACGCCCGCGTCGGCGGCGAGGGGACGGTCGTGGGCGGCGCGCAGCAGGTCAGGCCAGCCGACGGCGACGCTGCCGGACAACAGCCCGGCGGCGCCGACGCCCGCGCTGGCGAGCAGGAATTTGCGACGGTTCATCGTCTTGGTCCGCCTAGGAGGTCAGGTATTCGGGGGTGTTGACGGCCGCCGCGACCAACTGCGGCGGTTGGCCAAGCAAGGGCTGCAGCGCCTTGACGGTGCGGTCCGACCAGTCGCCGACGCCGATCAGGTAGCCGACGGCGTCGATGCGGTCGGCGGGGGCGACGTCCTCCACGGGCGCCAGGTCCCCGGAGCGCGCCAACTGCATCGCGGCGCGCAGCCGGATCCCGGCGCTGGCGGTGGAGAGCCACACCGGGCCGCTGGGCCAGCCGCCCACGCTGGGCGGGTAGAACGGCCGTTGGCCGAGGGTGCGCAGCGTCGCGTCGAGCGTCTTCGCCCGCGCCGGGGTGTCGATCGGCACCCGCAGCGCGCGGACCACGCCGACGAGCCATTCGACCGGGGTGTTGACCACCGTGGCGCGGGACCCGAGAAATTCGGGGTCGGTCAGGATCGCGCGGGTGAGGGCGCGCAGATCACGCCCCGGTCCATAGGCGGCGACCAGCCTGTCGAGCACCGCACCCGACGCCGGGTCGTCGGACGCCAGCTGCCGCCACAGCCTGCCGGCGACGTACTGCGCCGACTTGGGTTGCGAGAGCACAGCGTCGCAGAAGCCCGCGGCGTCGAAGTCGCGCGTCACCCCGAACAGCGTCTTGGCCGCCCCGTCGTGGCGTCTGGGTGTCAGCGAGGCGGCGCCCTGGCCGCCGATGACCCATCCGGTCAGCGCGCGGGCGCCGTCGCGCACGTCGGCCTCGGTGTAACCGTTGCCGTGGCCCAGGGCGAACAGCTCCATGAACTCGCGGGCCAGGTTCTCGTTGGGGGCCTTGGCCGTGCTCGCCTGGCCGTCCAGCCAGCGCAGCATGGCGGCGTCGGTGAGCATGGCGTAGGCCAGGGTGCGGAAGTCGCCCAGCGACAGGGTGCGAAGTTTCTGGTTCTGCGCCGCCATGTACGCGGCGACGCGCACCTTTTGCGCCGAGGTGGCAAAGTGGTTGTGCCACAACAGGGTCAGCTTCTCGTGGGCCGGCTGGCCGGCGGTGGCCATGCGGCGCAGCCACCAGTCGGACAGCGTCGTCTGCTGCTCGGAGAGCTGCTGGTTATAGGCCTTGCGCGCGGCGGGCGTGGCGCCCTTGCCCGGCGGGCGGGGCGGCTCGAGAGTCGGCATCGGGGTGGCGCGCGCGCCGGGGTCGGCGTCGGGGTCCGCCGCCAGTATGGCGTCGACGTAGCCGGCCCAGTCGCGGGCGATGGCGGCGTCGACCTCGGGCCCGGTCACGCCGAAACCGGCCCGGCGCAGCGCCCGGGCCGTGGTGAGCCACGCAGTGGACTGCCCCGGCATGGCTCAACTGTGCGGTGTCGAGCTGAAGGTTTGCTGAGTTTTCTTGCGTTTTTCTTGTCAAGCCTGTGTACGCCCGTCGACGGGTCGCGGCGCACGCGTGTGATCCTGCGGGGCATGGAGGAGCCGTTTGTCGGTAGCCGGGCGCTGCGCTGTGGTGCGTTGAGCCGACACCAGTTGCGGACGCGATACCGCGCGGTGTTTCCCGACGTTTATCTCGGGAAGGACGCCGCACCCGGCCTCGAGTCGCGCATTGCGGCGGCGTGGCTGTGGTCCGGTGGCCGCGCCGTCGTCGCGGGGGCCGCCGCCGCGTTCCTGCTCGGGGCCGGGTGGATACCGGACACCGTTCCGGTCGAGCTGATCTGCGACAGGCCCCGCGCGCCGCGCGGTGTGCTGACGCGCCGGTGCGCGCTGGCCGACGGCGAGTCGCAGACCATCGGCGGCCGCGCCGTGACCACCCCCGAGCGCACCGCCTTCGATATCGGACGGCGCGGAGCCGTCCATTCCGCCGTCGCCCGCCTCGACGCGCTCGCCCGGGCGACGGGCGTCCACGCCGACGACGTGCTCACCGTCGCGCGGCGCCACCCTCGATCGCCAGGCCTGCGGCAACTCGAAACCGCCCTGCGGCTGGTCGATCCGGGAGCCCAGTCTCCGCGGGAGAGCTACCTGCGGCTACTGCTCGTCGACGCCGGCCTGCCCCGGCCGCGAACGCAGATACCGGTGCCAGGCGCGGACGGCGTTCCCTTCGCCTACCTCGACATGGGCTGGGAAGAGCCCATGGTGGCCGTCGAATACGACGGTGATCAACACCGAACGGACCGACGGCAATACGTGAAAGACGTTCGGCGCCTGGAAACGCTGGAGCGACTGGGCTGGATCGTCGTGCGGGTCGTCGCCGAGGACCACCCCGTCGATGTGGTGCGGCGTGTCCGCGCGGCGCTGCAGGCCTCGCGTGTGCGTTCAGGGCTTTGAGTGTGCGCTGAGGGCGGGTTTCGCGCCGATTCTCCGCCCTGGACGCACACTCGACGAAACGCCGGGGCGCGCGGGCGCGACAACGCGAAGGCTAGAACGTGCTCGTCGGTCGCACGCGGTTGGCCATGTCGACCAGCGCGTAGCGATGCCGCTGGGTGGGCGCGACGCGGGCCAGGTTGCGCAGCGACGCCTCCACCCCCAGCCGCAACCCGTGCTCGGTGAACGGGAAGCCGAGGATGTGGTTGGTGCTGGCCTTGTTGTCCTCCAGCCAGTCCATCGCGCAGCCCAGCACCAGCGCGCGGATCTGCAGCACCCGGGGCTCGGTCGGCGGCAGCGCCTCGACCCGCCGGGCGGCGTCGCGGATGTCCTCCTCGGTGATCTCGCTCTTGCTCCGGCCCGACAACAGCGTCACCGCGCTGGTCAGCCGGGCGGTGGTGAAATGTCGTGAGGTGGGCGGCACTTCGTCCAGCGTGCGCACCGCGGCGGCACGGTCGCCCTCGGCCGACAACGACCTGGCCAACCCGAACGCCGCGGAGATCACGCCGTCGTTGGTCTTCCACACCGTCTCGTAGAACCGGTGCTCGTCGACGTCACCGGCCAGCTCGGCGGTGGCGGCCAACGCCAGCTTGGGCGCCAGCTCGCCGGGAAAGGTGTCCAGTACCTCGGTGAAATGCGTTGTGGCGGACTCGTAGTCGCCGGTCAACAGCTCGGCGACGGCCCGATACCACACCAGCCGCCACTGCCAGCCCACCCGCTCGGCCAGGTCGTCGAGCTTGCGGGTGGCCTTGGCGACGTCGCCGAGGTCCAGCAACGCGCGCACCTCCATCAGCGGCAACTCGACCGACTCGGAGAGCTCGACCCCGTCGGTGTCCAGCGAGCCGTGGCGCGCGGCGCGCAACGAGTCCAGCGTCTGCACCGGCTGCGACAGCACCGTCGCCTGCAGCACGGGAGAGGCGACGTCGGCCGGGTTGACCAGCGGCACCTGCAGCGCGGTCACGATCTCCCGTGCGGTCAGCCGCTCGGAGTGCACCTGGCCGTCGAGGTACACGTCGGTGTGCGCGACCAGCAGGTCCACGCCGAACGTCGAGCGGCTGGGACTGAAGATGGTCGACAGGCCGGTGCGCGGCACCCCGGTGTCGCGGGCGACGACCTCCCGCAGCACGCCCATCAGCTGCGCCGACATCTCCTGGGTGTTGGCGAACCGGCGCCGCGGGTCGGGATCGGTTGCGCGGCGCAACAATCGGCGAAACGAGTCGTATTTGGCGAGCACCGGGTCGTCGTCGGGCAGCCCGTCGACGTAGCGGCCGTTGCGGGTGGGCAGGTTCAACGTCAGCGCCGCGAGCGTCCGCCCCACCGTGTAGATGTCGGTGGCGATCGTCGGCCCGGTCCGCACGATCTCGGGCGCCTGGAATCCTGGCGTGCCGTAGAGGTAGCCGAACGAGTTGATCCGCGACACCGCACCCAGGTCGATCAGCTTGAGCTGCTCCTCGGTGAGCATGATGTTCTCCGGCTTGAGGTCGTTGTAGACCAGACCGATGGAGTGCAGGTAGGCCAGGGCGGGCAGGATCTCCAGCAGGAAGCCGATGGCCTCGGCGACGGAGAGCTTGCCGTCCTTGCCGAGTTTGGAGCCGTGCTTGAGCGACTGCCCGCCGACGTACTCCATGACGATGTAGCCGACCGGATCGCCTTGCCGGTCCGGGTGTTCGACGAAGTTGAAGATCTGCACGATCTGCGGGTGGACCACCTCGGCGAGGAACTGCCGTTCGGCCATCGCGATCGCCTGGGCTTCCGCGTCACCGGAATGCACCAGGCCTTTGAGCACCACCGGCCGGTCGTTGACGTTGTGGTCGAACGCCAGATACACCCAGCCCAGGCCGCCGTGCGCGATGCAGCCCTTGACCTCGTACTGGCCGGCGACGATGTCGCCCGGACTTAATTGCGGCAGAAAGGAATACGGGCTACCGCAGGCCTTGCAATGCCCCTGCGACGGGCCCTTGCCCTCCTTGCTCTTGCGGCCGACCGGCTTCCCGCAGTTCCAGCAGAACCGCTTGGACTCCGGCACCACCGGGTTGGTCATCAGGGCCTCGAGCGGGTCGATGTCGCGCACCCGGGGGATCTCGACCAGCCCGCCCCCGAGCTGGCGGACCGGCGGCAACACCCGGGTGGCGACCGTCATGCGGTCCTGCGAATCGGTGTCCAAGGTGCCCAGCGAGATGTGCGGGAAGTCGTCGTCCTCGTCGTCGTCGTCGAAGTCGGGCCGATACAGCGCCTGGGTGGCCTGGATGCGGCCCGTCGCGCCGCTCTGGGCCTCGGCGGGTTGGGTGCCGGGGCCCGCGTCCTCGGCGCCGGCTTCCGGCTCGTCGGTGTGCTTTTCGAGCTCGGCCATCAGTCGCTGTACCTGGGCGTGGGCGGGGCCGGCGCCGGACCGAGCACCGTCAACCATTTGCGGTACAACGTGTTCCAGGTGCCGTCGCGCCGGATCCGCTCGAGGGTGCCGTTGACGAACCGCACCAGGCCGGTGTTGTAGAGGTTGACGCCGATGCCGTAGGGCTGGGTCGCCATGTTGGGCCCGACGATGTGCAGGTACGGGTCCTCCTCGACCAGCCCGGCGAGAATCGAGTCGTCGGTGCTGACGGCGTCGATCTCCCGCTGCTGCATCGCGACCAGGCAGTCGGCCCAGTTGACGACGGACACCACCACCGGCGGCGGGTCGATCTGCCGGATGCGGTGCAGGGACGTGGTGCCCTTGGCCACACACACCCGCTTGCCGGACAGGTCGTTCACCTTGGCGATCGAGGAGTCCCGCGGGGTGAGGATCCGCTGGTTGGCATCGAGGTAGACGGTGGAGAAGTTCACCAGCTTGCGTCGGTCGCAGGTGATGGTCATGGTTTTGACGACGACGTCGACCTCGGAGTTCTGCAGCGCGGTGACGCGCTCGTCCGAGGACAGGATGCGGTATTCGACGTGCGAGGGGGCGCCGAAGATGTCGCGCGCGATCTCGCCGGCGATGTCGACGTCGAAGCCGGTGATCTCACCGGTGATGGGGTCGCGGAAGCTGAACAGGTTGCTGCCGATGTCGAGCCCGACGATCAGCCGCCCGCGGGCGCGAATGTCGGCGACGGCGGCGTCGGCTTCGGCCTTGGTGTTGAAGGGCCGCAGGCTGGCGGTCAGGTCGCAGCTCTGGGTGGGCCCGTCGGTCGGCAGCGGCGGCTCGGGCGGCAGCTGCTCCATGCCGACGGGGGTCGGTGGCGGCAGCGTCGGGACGCTGGCCACGGTCAGCGATTCGGTGTGCCCGCAGCCGGCCAGCAGCGTCACCGCGGCCAGCGCGGCGCCCGCTCGGCGGAGCCGGTGCAGGCGGCGCACTACCGATACTCTTTCAGCCGCGGCCACAGGCCGAGGGCGACGGCCACGGCGGCGCCGAGGCTGAGCACCACGCCGCCCACCTGGGCGCCGGACAGGCCGCTGCGGGCGTTGATGACGTCGTTGCGCAGGCGGGTGCGGCTCTGGTCCATCGCCTTGACCAACTCGTCCTCGAGCTTGTCGAAGGCCGGGGTGGAGTCGTCCTCGCTGCTGCCCAGCGCGACCTGCGTGGCGGCCCGGTAGTTACCCACCGAAATGTAGGAGCTGATCCTGTCGTTGGCCTGCCGCCAGCGCAGCAGCAGCTGATCGGCGCCCTCCAGGTCCGGCTTGTCGACGGCGTCGCTGCGCGACATGTACTGGTCGAGCTGCCGGTGCATGGCGTCGATGCGCTGGTAGAAAGCCTGTTTGCGCTTCTCCTCGTCGCCGCGGCGGATCAGCGACAACGTCTCGTCGGCCCGCGCCTGCTGGGCGGTGATCGCGACGTTGGTGACGGTCTTAAGCGACTCGGCGGCAGTGTTCTTCGCGCTACGACTGGCCGCCGTAGAGATGGTTAGCGCAGTTCCGACCCAGACCACCATGACGAGAATAGCGAGCGCACCGACGATCAGACCGGGGTTGATGCGACGCCGGGTGCGCCGCGCCAGCCACCGATGCGAGAAGGCGCCGAAGACGGCGGTCGCGCTCACCACCAGGATGACCGGCGCCGGGATCTGGGTGGACGCCGTGGTCTCGGCGTCGACGCGATCCGAGGTGGCCTGGTAGAGCTGCGCGGCATCGGGCAGGATCGTCGTCTGCATCAGCCCGGAGGCCTCCGACAGATACGACGAACCGACCGGGTTGCCCTCCCGGTTGTTGGTCCGGGCGATCTCGATGAGCCCGGTGTAAACGGCCAGTTCGGCGTTGATGCGGCCCAGCAGCTGCACCAGCGGCTCGTCGGTGAGCCCGCTGGACGCCCGCGTCACCGCCACCGCCGCATCGGTGATGGCCTGCTCGTAGCGCTGCCGCACCGGCTGCGGCTCGGCCTCGGCGATGAATGCGGTGGCCGCCGCCGCGTCGGCCACCGACAGCGTGGTGTACAGCCGGCCGGCGGCGAACGACAGCGGCTCGGTGTGGTTGAGGACCGTGGTGAGCACCTGCTGGCGGTGGTTGATGGTGGTCGAGGTGGCGAACGCGCAGATGCCGCCGAGCACCGCCAGCACGATGCCGATGGTCAGGATGCGGCCCGGCGTCGTCGAGATGAACCACCAGCGCGGATGGGCTGGTTCGGCCGGCGAGCGCATTCCCTGCGGCTCGGTCGACGGATGCGCCAGCTCAACCGTCACGTGTGATCAGCCCTCGTCTCTTCGCCACGGAAATTCGCTGCACCGACCTCTATAAGCGAATTCTAAGAGAATGTCGAGGCCGATGGGTGGAGGCGGACCGATTCATCGAGCGCACACTGCATATCCTGAACCCGTGCGCGGCGACGGTGACGGGTGGGTGCTCTCCGACGGCGGCGCGCACTTCTGGGGTCGCTACGGCGCGGCCGGTTTGTTGCTGCGCGCCCCGCAAGCCGACGGCACGCCGGCGGTGCTGTTGCAGCACCGCGCGGTCTGGAGCCACCAGGGCGGAACCTGGGGGCTGCCCGGCGGCGCCCGGGACAGCCACGAGACGCCGGAGGAGACGGCCGTTCGGGAAGCGCACGAGGAGGCCGGTGTCCGCGCCGAGCTGCTGGCGGTGCGCGCGACGGTGGTGACGGCCAGCGTCGCCGGCGCCGGCGGCGCCCAGTGGACCTACACCACCGTCGTCGCCGACGCCGACGAACTGCTGCACACCGTCCCGAACGGCGAGAGCGCGGAGATGCGCTGGGTCGACGAGAACGAGGTCGCCGATCTGCCGCTGCACCCCGGCTTCGCCGCCAGCTGGCAACGACTGCGCACCGAGCCCGCGCTGCTGCCGCTCGGCGCCGGGGACGAACGTCGGCGGCAACTGCCGCGGACGCTGGAGATCGAGGCGGGCGTGTTCGTGTGGTGCATGCCCGGCGACCCGCTGCGGGCCGACGAGACGCCGTCGCCGCTCAGCAACCGCATCAACGCGCTGCTGTAAGCGCCGCCCGAAGCCGGGCGGCGGCCGCCCGCGGGTCCTCGGCCGCGGTGATCGCCCGCACCACCACCACGCGCCGGGCGCCCGCTTCAAGCACGTCGGGTAGCCGCTGCGTGTCGATCCCGCCGATCGCAAACCATGGCTTGTCGGCGTGCAGCCGCGCGGCGGCCGCGACCAGCGCGAGGCCCGGCGCCGGGCGGCCGGGCTTGGTGGGGGTGGGCCAGCAGGGGCCGACGCAGAAGTAGTCCGGCCCCCCGGGAGCGGCCGCCGCGGCGGCCTGCTCGGCGTCGTGGCTCGACAGCCCGAGCAACACCTGCGGCCCGGCGATGTCCCGCGCGACGTCCAGCGGGAGGTCACCCTGCCCCAGGTGCAGCACGTCCGCCCCGGCTGCCCGGGCGATGTCGGCGCGGTCGTTGACCGCGACCAGGGCGCCGTGGCGGCGGGCCGCCTCGGCGAGCACCTCACACGCCGCCAACTCGTCGCGCGCCTCCAACGGCCCGAACCGCTGTTCACCGGCGGAGCCTTTATCGCGCAGCTGGATGATGTCCACCCCGCCGGCCAGGGCGGCGTCGGCGAACTCGGCCAGGTCGCCGCGCTCGCGCCGCGCGTCGGTGCACAGATATAACCGCGCCGCGGCCAGGCGGGACATTCGTTCATCTACGGGAATCTGCACACCGCGACGCTAGCGCGCTAGCGTGGAGCCGGAGAATTACTCGACACGGGAGTCCCGGGTTCGTCGCTGCGGGGCTGAGAGTGGGCACAGCCAGAGCATCTGGATCTGCCCTTACCGTCACACCTGATCCGGATCATGCCGGCGAAGGGAGGCTTGGAGGATGAGTGGGATGCCGACCGGCCCCGAGATGGGGTCGTTGGCGGTCGTCGGCGGCGGCGTGATCGGGCTGGCGGTGGCGCGGCGGGCGACGCAGGCCGGATGGTCGGTGCGGGTGCACCGGGGCAGCGAGCGGGGCGCCTCCTGGGTGGCCGGCGGCATGCTGGCCCCGCACAGCGAGGGCTGGCCCGGCGAGGAGCAGCTGTTGCGGCTGGGCCTGGAGTCGCTGCGGTTGTGGCGCGAGGGCGGGTTCCTCGACGGGCTGCCGCCCGGGGTGGTCACCGCCCGCGAGTCGTTGGTGGTGGCCGTGGACCGGGCCGACGTCGCGGACCTGCGCACGGTCGCCGAATGGCTCTCGGGGCAGGGGCATCCGGTGGTGTGGGAGTCGGCCGCCCGCGACCTCGAACCCCTGCTGGCGCGGGGCATCCGGCACGGTTTCCGGGCCCCCACCGAACTGGCGGTGGACAACCGGGCGGTGCTGGACGCGTTGAGCGCCGAATGCGAGCGGCTGGGCGTGCGGTGGGCGCCGCCGGTGCGCGACCTGTCCGACGTGAGCGCCGACGCCGTCGTGCTCGCCAACGGCATCGACGCGCCTTCGCTGTGGCCCGGCCTGCCGGTGCGCCCCGTCAAGGGCGAGGTGCTGCGCCTGCGCTGGCGCAAGGGCTGTATGCCGTTGCCGCAACGCGTGATTCGCGCGCGGGTGCACGGGCGGCAGGTGTACCTTGTTCCGCGCGCGGACGGGGTGGTCGTCGGCGCCACCCAGTACGAGCACGGCCGCGACACGGGCCCGGTCGTGTCCGGGGTGCGGGACCTGCTCGACGACGCCTGCGCGGTGCTGCCGGCGTTGGGTGAATACGAGCTGGCCGAGGCCGCGGCCGGGCTGCGCCCGATGACGCCGGACAACCTGCCGTTGGTGCACCGGCTGGACGCGCGAACCTTGGTGGCGGCCGGTCATGGCCGTTCCGGGTTCCTGCTGGCGCCATGGACGGCCGAACAGATCGTCTCCGAGCTCGTTCCGGTGGGAGTGCACTCATGATCGTCGTGGTCAACGAACGCAAGGTCGAGGTGGACGAGCGCACCACCGTGGCGGCGTTGCTGAGCACGCTGGGGTTCCCCGAACGCGGGGTGGCGGTGGCGATGGACGACGCGGTCCTGCCCCGATCGCGTTGGGCCGCCGAGCTTTCCGCCGGCGCCCGCCTCGAGATCGTGACGGCGGTGCAAGGTGGCTGACTCCAAACTCACCATCGGGGACCGCAGCTTCACCTCGCGGCTCATCATGGGAACCGGGGGAGCGACCAACCTGGCGGTGCTCGAGGACGCGCTCGTCGCCTCCGGCACCGAGCTGACCACCGTCGCCATCCGCCGGGTCGACGCCGAGGGCGGGACCGGGCTGCTGGACCTGCTGAACCGGCTGGGGATCACCCCGCTGCCCAATACCGCGGGCTGCCGCAGCGCGGCCGAGGCCGTCCTCACCGCGCAGTTGGCGCGCGAGGCGCTGGACACCAACTGGATCAAGCTCGAGGTGATCGCCGACGAGCGCACGCTACTGCCGGACGCCATCGAATTGGTCCGCGCTGCAGAACAATTGGTTGACGACGGGTTCGTGGTGCTGCCCTACACCAACGACGACCCGGTGCTGGCGGCCCGGCTCGAGGACGCCGGGTGTGCGGCCGTCATGCCGCTGGGCTCGCCGATCGGCACCGGGCTGGGCATCACCAACCCGCACAACATCGAGATGATCGTCGCGCGGGCCGGGGTGCCGGTGGTGCTCGACGCCGGCATCGGCACCGCCAGCGACGCCGCCCTGGCGATGGAGTTGGGTTGCGACGCCGTGCTGTTGGCCACGGCGGTGACGCGGGCCGCCGACCCGCGGGCCATGGCGGCCGCGATGTCCGCCGCCGTCACCGCCGGCTACCTGGCCCGTCGCGCCGGGCGGATTCCCAAGCGGTTCTGGGCGCAGGCCTCCAGCCCCGGCTCGCCGCCGGCGGCGGGCGGCTGAGCCCGTGGCCCCGAAACGGTATGTGGCGCTGGGCAGTTCGATGGCCGCCGGGCCGGGCATTGCGCCCCGTGCCCCTGGCGCCCCGCGCTGGTCGGGCCGCTCGGCGCGCAACTACCCGCACCTGCTCGCCGACCGGTGCGGGATGGACCTCGTCGACGTGACCTTCTCCGGAGCGACCACCGCGCATCTGCTTGCCGAAAAACAGCGCGGCGCCCCGCCGCAGCTGACGGCGCTCGACGGGTCGGAAGCCCTGGTGACCGTGACGATCGGCGGCAACGACGTCGGATACGTGCCGCTGCTGATGGCCGCCTCGTTGCCGGGCTGGACCCGCCGGGCGCCGCTGCTGGGCCCTCGGGTGGCGGAGCTGCTGGACCGCGACGCCCGCGATCGGGCGCTCGCCGACGTGGCCGAGTCGCTGTGCGTCGTCGGCCGGGAGGTGCGGCGCCGCGCGCCGCGCGCCCGCGTCGTGTTCGTCGATTACCTGAGCTTGCTGCCGCCCGCGGGCGAGGCGGCGGGGCCGATCCGCGCCGCGGACGCCGATCTGGGCCGCCATGTCGCCGCCGCGTTGGAGCGGGCCACGGCCGAGGCGGCCATGGCGACGGGCTGCGAGGTCGTCCGTGCCGGGGCGGCCAGCCGGGAACATCACCCGTGGTCGGCCCAGCCGTGGACGACGCCGCCGGCCAAGTACGGCGTCCCGCTGCCGCGCCGGCCCGCGCCGCTGCACCCCAACGCCGCGGGCATGCGCGCGGTAACCGAGCTCGTCGCCACCTTGCTGTGATGCTCAGCCGTTGGCCTGCCACCACCGGTACAGGGCCGCAACGTCGGCGGTGCCGCCGCGCAGGTAGCTCACGATGTTCTTGGCCTGCGTGGTCCAGATGATCTCCGCGGCGTTGCGGTAGGTGCCGCAGGCCAGCTGCCCCGCGCTGGAGTCGGCGCTGCCCTGGTGCCAGATGGTGGGGGACTGGCCGTTGTCCCCGCACGCCGTCAGCACGTCCTCGCCGATGCTCGTCGCAAAGAACCGGTTCATGCTGTCGCCGTCGCTGAACAAGACGTACTTGGCCTGCACCGGGCCGCTCGGGTCGGGGCTCTGCCCGCAGTTGAAGGCGGCCAGTTGCCCGGCGGTGACGTTCTGGGCGGTGCAGTTGTTCAAGCCGTAGCCCTTGGACAGCGAGGCGGCGAGCGTGTTGACGTCCGAAGGTGTTCCGGGGTCGGCGGTGCCGGGCGCGAGGCCGGGGCCGACCGTCACGCCGGCCAGCAGCGCGGCAACCACCCAGCCACGTGACGCGTTGGTCATCACCGACCCATACTCGCTCAGCTGCCGCGCCGCCGGCCAGCCCGGTGGGGCCGCGACGCGCTCGACCGCGGCCGGTGGGCGCCTCGGCAAACGCCGCACGGCGACATTCCGACCCTTGGCGGGGCGTGCCGATGGCACCGCCCGCAGCGGCGGCACCGGAGCCCGACCGCCGTGCCGGGCTACCCGTCGCGGCGCACCCCGCGTCGGTGCCGCGGTGCGGGCAGGCCCGTCGTCGCCGATTTACCGCAGGCGCTCGTCCTGCGATTTTGCCGGCGCGCCGACCCCGCCTCGGGGCGGCCGCGACAACGGCTCGCAGCCGAAGCGGGCCGGCCAGCCGCGCGCGGCCGCGGGCGCCGCCCAAACCGATTTCACATTGCTAGTGCCGTGACGACTCCGCTCGGGTATGGTTAGCACCGCTTGACGCCAGCTAACTCTCTTGACTGGAGATTCGATGACACAACAACCGCCCCCGTTGATGCCCAGCGCGACGCGGTTGATGTGGTCGAGGGTGTCGGTCTTCTGGTGATAGTTGGGGTCGAAGGGTTGATCGGCGCTACCGCCCCACATCTTGGCTTCCACGCCGGACATCTTGCCCTCCGCTCCGGAGAACAGGCCACCGGCGGGCACACCCGCCAGCGTGAAGCCGTCGTAATCCGAGCGGCCGTCGAACGAGGTGTCGCGCGCGGTCTTGCCGGCCGACTTCAGGTAGTTCACCAGCGTGCGTTCGATGCCGGCCGAGCCCTCGGGCACCACCGGTTGCCCGCGGGTCTCCGGCGGTAGCGATTGGTCGCCGTCGTAGGTGAAGTAGCCCGGATTCGGCGAGGCCAGCATGTCAAAATTCAGATACAGCGCAAGGCTTTTCAGCGCGTTTAGGTCCAGGGATTGCACGTAGTCACGCGAACCGATCAGGCCGAGTTCCTCGGCGCCCCAGAAGCCGAACCGGACCGCGTTGTGCACCTGCGGTGAACTGCCCAGCTGCACGGCGGTTTCCAGCACCGCGGCCACCCCGGAACCGTCGTCGTTGATGCCCGGGCCGTCGGGGACGCTGTCCAGATGCGCGCCCGCCATCACGACATCGTCGGGCGAACCCGTCTTGGTCTGCGCGATCACGTTGCGGGCCTTGAAGTTCTGCACGCTGGCGTTCAGCTTGATCGTGGTGGGTCCCGGCTGGCCGCGCAACTGGACGCCGGCGGATTTGGTGACGCTGACGACCGGGATCTTGACCTCGGTGTTGGCGCCGAGCGTGCCGCCCATCTGCTGTTCGTCGACGTTGTCGGCGATGATCAGGGCGACGGCGCCGCGCGTGGCCGCGGCGTCCTCTTTCTGCGCGAACGGGCAGTTGCCGCGGTCGAGCAGCACGACGGCGCCCCGCACCGGCAGATCGCCGTAGTCCGACGGCGCGCAGCCCGGGTGGTCACCGCCCGGTCCGACGACCAGGGGGCCGCTGACACCGTCCGGCGGCGTGCCGAGGCTGAAGTCCAGCGCATGCGACTCGACCGGTCTGCCGCCGACGGTCACCACCGGCTTGTCGCCGTGGAAGACCCGCGCCGAGAATTCCGGTGTTTGCACGTCGAACCCGTTGTCGCGCAACGTCGTTGCTACATAGTCGACGGTGGCGTCGAAGCCGGGTGTCCCGACGGCACGAGTCCCGTTGTTGGCGTCGGCGATGTCTTGCAGCTTGGACAGGTGGCGCATCATCGCGTCCGTGGTGACCTTGTCGTGCAGGGCGGCGGCGAACCGGCCGGCGGCGGGATCACCGCTCGACTCCTGGGCGTCGTTCGACCGATCGGAACACCCGGCCGCGGCTGCCCCCACGGCGAGGACGGCGAGCAACGCGGGGATCACCTTGACTGTCTCGACCATCGCGCCCCAGGTTAGACCGCGGCCGCAAGTGATGCGGGGACAACACTCCCCGAATCAGACGTACAGGGCGGTGAACGGCGCGACGGGGATGTTGCGCACGACGAACCAGGCCAGCACCAGGGCCATGGTGATCAGCGGGGCCCAGCGCTGGTGCTGCCAACTGCGCAACCGTCGCCCGCCCACGCGGGCGTAGGTCCACGCGAAGTAGGCCCACACCAGCAGCACGACGGCCACCAGACCCAGCGCATTGAATCTGGCGGCCGCCGCCACGTCGCCGTGCATGAGCGAATACAGCATGCGCAGGCTGCCGCAGCCGGGACAGTCGATGCCCAGAAGCGCCTTGGTGGGGCACACCGGCAGCGGGCCGTGCGGAGTGGTCGGGTCACCCACCCAGATGGCGGCGCAGACCGCCGTCGACGACGCGGCCACCACCAGTGGGGCGCCCCACCGCAGCCGCGCCGACCCTGGGTGGGTCACCATGATTGCGACCGGGCTCAGACCATGGCGGCGAGCGCCGCGTTGGTGTCCGTGTTGAGTGCGCCCGCCGCGATCAGGACGCCGTAGATGATGGCCACGATGACGCCCGCGACGACCGACCAGATCACCCACTTCTTGGCGCTGTCGGCGGCGGCCTGCGCCCCGGGGTAATTGCCCTGTGCCCACAGACCGTTGACCTGGCTGGACTTGACGATGGCCACGATGCCGAAGGGCAAGCAGCAGAAGATCGTCGCCACCTTGCTGTGATGCTCAGCCGTTGGCCTGCCACCACCGGTACAGGGCCGCAACGTCGGCGGTGCCGCC
>NZ_LZKC01000294.1:0-5982 GCF_001672685.1 Mycobacterium sp. E2462 | reverse complement strand
CCACCCAGGACGTCCGCATCCCGCGCAACCGCGCGGTGGTGATGCTGGTGATCGACGTGTCGCAGTCGATGCGCGCCACCGACGTGGCGCCCAACCGCATGGCCGCGGCGCAGGAGGCGGCCAAGCAGTTCGCCGACGAGCTCACGCCCGGGATCAACCTCGGCCTGATCGCGTACGCCGGCACGGCCACGGTGCTGGTGTCGCCGACCACTAACCGCGACTCCACCAAGTCCGCGTTGGACAAGCTGCAATTCGCCGACCGCACCGCGACCGGCGAGGGCATCTTCACCGCCCTGCAGGCCATTGCCACCGTCGGCGCGGTGATCGGCGGCGGCGATTCGCCACCGCCGGCGCGCATCGTGTTGTTCTCCGACGGCAAGGAGACGATGCCGACCAACCCGGACAACCCGAAGGGCGCCTTCACCGCCGCGCGCACCGCGAAGGATCAGGGTGTGCCCATCTCCACGATCTCCTTCGGCACGCCGTACGGCTTCGTCGAGATCAACGACCAGCGCCAGCCGGTGCCCGTCGACGACGAGACGCTGAAGAAGGTGGCGCAGCTTTCGGGCGGAAACGCCTACAGCGCAGCCTCATTGGCGGAGCTGAAGTCGGTGTACGCGACGCTGCAACAGCAGATCGGCTACGAGACGATCAAGGGCGACGCCAGCGTCGGCTGGTTGCGGCTGGGCGCGGCGGTGCTGGCGCTCGCGGCGCTCGCGGCGTTGCTGATCAACCGCCGCCTGCCCACCTAGCCCCACGCCCGTCTCGCGCGCACCCTGCTTGGTCGCGCGCCCCGCGCCGCGCGCCCCGCCCCTTCTTCCGCGAGCGTAAGCACACTGCGATTTTCGGCCCCAAATTCCGCAGTGGGCTTACGCTCGCGCCGCGCGCGCCGCGCGCACGCGGCGGATGATGTCGTCGGGATGGTCCTCGGCGATGACCCGGACGACGATCCACCCGTATCGCCCGAGCATCTCGAGCCGGCGGATGTCCTTGACGTACTGATAGCGGCTGGCTCGGTGCTGGTCGCCGTCGTACTCGACGGCGACCTTGATGTCCTCCCAGCCCATGTCCAGATACGCCTCGGCCCAGCCCCATTCGTTGCGCACGGCGATCTGCGTCTGCGGCGGGGGAAATCCCGCGTGGACCAACAAAAGCCGCAGCCAGGTCTCCTTGGGCGATTGCGCGCTACCGTCGATCAGTTCGAGGGCGACGCGGGCGGCCTTCATGCCGCGCCGTCCCCGATAGCGGTTGACCAACAACTCGACGTCGGCCAGCTTTAGGTCGGTCGCCTGCGCGAGGGCGTCGATCGCGGCGACAGCCACACCCTGCGGGCAGCGCCGGGCCAGATCGAGCGCTGTTCGCGCCGGCGTCGTGACCCGCATGCCCGCGACGACGGTGATCTCGTCGGTCTCGATCCGCTCCTCCCAAACCTGCACGTCGGCGGTGGGCCAGCGGTTGGTGTCGATGATCGCGGCTGGCAATGCCGTATCGATCCACTTCGCACCGTGCAGCGCCGAGGCGGAGAACCCGGCGAGGATGCCGCGGCGCCGGGACCGCAGCCAGCAGGCCTTCGCCCGCACCACGGCCGTCAGTTCGGTGTCTCTGTGCACGTACACGTCTTTGTGCAGCGCCGTATATCGGGTGCGCAGCTCATGAGGGGTCAGCGCGCCGGCAGCCAAGGCCTCGCTGCCTAGGAAGGGTCCCGTCATGGGCGCACTGTGCGCTGGCGCACCGACAGAATCCCCGCGGGCGTAAGCCCACTGTGGATAACCGGCCCGGCACGCACGCCCCGCTGACGGTCGCGGCGCCGAAACGGGGGAGGTTTTCCGGGCGGCCGGCCGAGGCGATAAGTTGGCCGGGTGACTGACGCAGCCACTGACAACCCCGCCGAACCCGCCGCCGCCGGCAAACCCGCATTCGTGTCCCGCTCCGTGCTGGTGACGGGCGGAAACCGGGGCATCGGCCTCGCGATCGCGCAGCGGCTTGCCGCCGACGGTCACAAGGTGGCCGTCACGCACCGCGGATCCGGCGCACCCGAGGGGCTGTTCGGTGTCGTCTGTGACGTCACCGACAACGACGCCGTCGACCGCGCCTTCAAGGAGGTCGAGGAGCACCAGGGGCCGGTGGAGGTGCTGGTGTCCAACGCCGGCATCTCGAAGGACGCGTTCCTCATCCGGATGACCGAAGACCGGTTCACCGAGGTCATCAACGCGAACCTCACCGGGGCGTTCCGGGTAGCCCAGCGGGCCTCGCGCAGCATGCAGCGCAAGCGATTCGGCCGCATCATCTTCATCGGTTCGGTATCGGGCATGTGGGGCATCGGGAACCAGGCGAACTACGCGGCCGCCAAGGCGGGCCTGATCGGCATGGCCCGCTCGATCTCGCGGGAGCTGTCCAAGGCCGGGGTCACCGCGAATGTCGTTGCCCCGGGGTACATCGACACCGAAATGACTCGGTCGCTCGACGAGCGGATTCAGGCCGGCGCCTTGGAGTTCATTCCCGCCAAGCGGGTCGGCACCGCCGAGGAGGTCGCCGGGGCGGTCAGCTTCCTGGCGTCCGAGGATGCCAGTTACATTGCCGGCGCCGTCATCCCGGTCGACGGCGGCATGGGCATGGGCCACTGATTTCAACCACGACGAAGACACAAAGGACGGACATGGCAGGACTGCTCGACGGCAAACGAATCCTGGTCAGCGGCATCATCACCGACTCGTCGATCGCGTTCCACATCGCCAAGGTGGCCCAGGAAGCGGGAGCCCAACTGGTGCTGACCGGGTTCGACCGGTTGCGACTGATCCAGCGCATCGCCGACCGGCTGCCCGAGAAGGCTCCGCTCATCGAGCTCGACGTTCAGGACGAAAAGCACCTGGCGACCCTGGCCGAGCGGGTGACCGCCGAGATCGGCGAGGGTAACAAGCTCGACGGCGTGGTGCATTCGATCGGCTTCATGCCGCAGACCGGGATGGGCATCAACCCGTTCTTCGACGCGCCGTATGAGGACGTGTCCAAAGGCATTCACATCTCGGCGTATTCGTACGCCTCGCTGGCCAAGGCGTTGCTGCCGATCATGAATCCCGGCGGCTCGATCGTCGGCATGGACTTCGACCCCAGCCGCGCCATGCCGGCCTACAACTGGATGACGGTCGCCAAGAGCGCGCTGGAGTCGGTGAACCGCTTCGTCGCACGCGAGGCCGGTAAGTATGGCGTGCGCTCGAACCTTGTTGCCGCCGGCCCGATCCGGACGCTGGCCATGAGCGCGATCGTCGGTGGTGCGCTCGGCGAGGAGGCCGGGGCGCAGATGCAGCTGCTGGAGGAGGGCTGGGACCAACGCGCCCCGATCGGTTGGAACATGAAGGACCCCACCCCCGTCGCGAAGACGGTCTGCGCCGTCCTATCCGACTGGTTGCCCGCCACCACCGGCACCATCATCTTCGCCGACGGCGGCGCCAGCACTCAGTTACTCTAGCCTGCAGTGGATTTCGACGCGGTCCTGCTGCTGTCCTTCGGGGGACCTGAGGGGCCCGAGCAGGTGCGGCCCTTCCTGGAGAACGTGACCCGTGGGCGCAACGTGCCGCCCGAGCGGCTTGACGACGTCGCCGAGCATTACCTGCATTTCGGTGGTGTGTCGCCGATCAACGGAATCAACCGGGCCTTGCTCACCGAGTTGCGTGCCGAGTTGGACGTGCCGGTGTACTTCGGTAACCGCAACTGGCAGCCGTACGTCGAAGACGCCGTCACGGCCATGCGCGACAACGGGATTCGTCGCGCCGCCGTCTTCACCACGTCGGCGTGGAGCGGCTATTCCGGCTGCACGCAGTACGCCGAAGACATCGCCCGTGCCCGCGCGGCCGCCGGGCCCGACGCGCCCGAATTGGTGAAGCTGAGGCGGTATTTCGACCACCCGCTGTTCGTCGAGATGTTCGCCGACAACATCGCGGCCGCCGCCCAAAGCGTGCCCCGCGACGCGCGGCTGGTGTTCACCGCGCACTCGGTACCCGTGGCGGCCGACGACCGTCTGGGCCCCAACCTCTACAGCCGCCAAGTCGCTTACGCCGCAAGCCTTATCGCTTCCGCCGCCGGCTACACCGACTATGACCTCGCGTGGCAGTCGCGGTCGGGGCCCCCGCAGGTGCCGTGGCTGGAGCCGGACATCGGCGACCATCTCAGGGCGTTGGCCGAGGCGCGCACCACGTCCGTCATCGTCTGCCCGGTCGGGTTCGTTTCGGATCACATCGAGGTGGTGTGGGACCTCGACACGGAGCTGCGGGAGCAGGCGCAAGCGTCGGGCATCGCGCTGGCCCGGGCTGCGACGTTCAACGCCGACCGCCGGTTCGCCCGTCTCGCAGCGGATTTGGTCGACGAACTGCGTACCGGCCGCCCACCGACGCGCTTGCCCGGCGCGAATCCGGTGCCCGGGTGCCTCGCCGGGGTGAACGGCGCGCCGTGCCGGCCGCCGCACTGCGCCAGAGGCGACTAGTCGGCCCAGGCCGAGTGCAGGATCGCGGTCACCGCGGCCATGCGCGCCGAACGCACCACCGCCGTCAGCGGCCGTAGCGCGTCGCCGGCGATGCGAGCTTCCGAAGACGATTGCGTGCCAAGCGGTTCCACGCCGGCAGCGACGGGAGCGGCGAACCGATCCGGCGAGTCGGACGATCGGCTCAGGCCTGCGCTGACGGAAATGATCGCATCGACGTGCGCCGCGTTTTCCAGCACCCGCAGGGCGCGCGTGGGTGCGTGTTCCGGAATGCGGTGCTGGCGAGTCGATTCCAGCAACTGCTCGACCAGCCCGCGTGGGTCGTCGATGTCGGCGGTGGCGGAGGCCAGTCCGATCGCGCCGAGCGCGTCGGCGGCCGATCGCACCGCCGAGCGCAGCGTGTACTCGGCGTCGCCCAGCTCGTAGTGGTCCAACACCGGCGCACCGGGCAGCGAATAGACCGTCCAGGCGAGCGCGCACGATTCCGCGAAGCCGGGCTCGTCGTCGGGCGTGTCCTCGAAGCCGTCGTAGGAGAACTCGGGCACCAGCCCGACCGCGGTGGCGGGGGCATCCGGGTTGGCGATGATGACGGCCTCACCGGCGGCCATCGCGTCGCGCTCGAACTGCGTACCGGGCGCCAGGCCGCGGACGTCACCGGGCACCGGCAAGACGACGTTGATCGTGCCGCGCAGCGGGCCGTGACCGGCCGGCCGGCCGGCCGCCGCGCGCAGCGTCTGCAGCAGTGTGACGGTGCCCGCGTCGTTGACATCAGGCCAGGGCAGGCCGGTGTGACCCGCGGCGACCGCATCATACGCGGTCACCGATTGCTTTGGCGCCCAAACGGATAACGCGTCCAAGACGTCGTCGGGCGCGGCCTTACCCGCGAGCCAGGCGTTGGCCCACAGGGACAGCGAAACACTGGGACACCACACGATCACGCAGTGTAGTTGTTTTGTCGGGCGCAGGCCGGGCGCGCGCGACGCGGGCGGGCACCGGCCGCACCGCTCGGCCGCTGTCTGCGCAGGTGCCGGGCGGTGGGCGGGCTCGGCCTCGGATTAGTTTTCGGTGCGTCGCGGCGGGCCGGTGTGGCGCGCGACGGCACTCCATAGGATTGCCGGATGACTGTCTTGACTTCACCGAAGACGTACACGGGACTGGCGGCCTTTCACGCCGTCGACGCGGTGGCCTGCGCGGTGCAGGTGGCGCCGATCAAGAAAATCCTCGACGACCTCGAGGTGCCCGATAACCTTCGGCGCATCCTGCCGGTGGTCAAGGCCGCGGCCGCGGTCGGGTTGCTGTCGGTCACCTGGTTTCCGGCGCTGGCTCGGCTGACGACCGCGATGCTGACGCTGTATTTCGCGTTGGCCGTGGGCGCGCACGTCCGGGCGCACGACAAGCCCGTCAACGTGCTCCCGGCGGCGTCGTTTCTGGCGACGTTCGCCGTCATGACCGTGAAGGGCCCGAGCCGCCGGTAATACGCGACCGCCGCGGTCACGATGGACCCATCG
>NZ_LZKC01000293.1:0-5919 GCF_001672685.1 Mycobacterium sp. E2462 | reverse complement strand
CTGCGGGTCGGCGACGGCGGGTTGGGTGGCGAGCACCTCGGTGATCCGTTCGGCGCACACGGACGCGCGGGGCAGCACCACCAGTGTCATGGTGGCCATCAGCACCGACATGAGAATCTGCGTGAAGTACGCCAAGAAGGCGGTGAGCGACCCGACCTGCATGCTGCCCCGGTCGATGCGCAGGCCGCCGAACCAGATCAGCGCGACGCTGGAGAGGTTGATGGTCAACGTCGTGACCGGCAACATGAGCGCCTGCCAGTTGCCGGCGGTCAGCGCGGTGTCCGACAGCGCGTGGTTGGCGCGGGCGAAGCGGTCGCGCTCGAAGCCCTCGCGGGCGAACGCCCGGACCACGCGCACGCCCGCCAGTTGGTCGCGCAGGACGCGGTTGATGCCGTCGATCAGGCCCTGCATCCGGCGGAACAGCGGCAGCATGTGCGTCATCACCCAGTAATTGGTCACGAACATGACCGGCACGCTGATAAGCAAGAGCCACGTCAGCGCGGCCTCTTGCCGCATCGCCATGGCGATCCCGCCCAGGCAGGTCAACGGGGCCGCGACCAAGACGGTGCTCGAGATCTGCACCAGGTATTGGATCTGCCGGACGTCATTGGTGCTGCGCGTCAGCAGTGTCGGCGCGCCGAAGCGCGCCGTCTCGTGTTCGGAGAACGTGGTGACGTGATTGAACACCGCCGCGCGCAGGTCGCGGCCAAATCCCATCCCGGCCCGCGACCCGACGTAGACGGCCGCCACGGAACACAGCGCCTGCAGACCGGTCACCGCCAGCATCACCAGTCCGAGCCGGACGATCGTCGCGGTGTCGCCCTTGGCGACGCCCTCGTCGATGATGGCGGCATTGACCGTCGGCAGGTACAGCGCGGCGAGGGTGCTGATCAGCTGGATCACCATCAGCACCGCAACCAGCCGGCGGTACGGCCGGATGTACTGGCGCAGCAGTGCCAGGAGCATGGGGTAACTGTCGCACACCGCCGGGCCGCCGGGCCGCAACCGCCGCGGCGGCTCGGCCGCGGCCAGACGCCGCGTCGGCGGTCGAATTGCCTGCTCAGGCGCGTCGCTGGTTGACCCGCTGGGCTGCCGCTACAGTGCATCGTGTGGACCAGCAGCGGGCTGAGCAAAGGCGGAGTGGTTGTGCGGCGTAGCGCAAGGGTGTTGGCTCTGGCGGCGTCAGCCTTGGCGATCCTGATCCCTTCAGTCGCCGCGTGCTCCGACTCGGGCGGCAACAAACCGGGGTCCACGGCGACATCGTCGGCTCCCAACGCGCAGGGCCACCACGGTCCGATGTTTCCCCAATGCGGCGGCATCAGCGACCAGACGGTGGCGGAGCTGACCAAGGTGACCGGCCTGATCAACACGGCCCGCAACTCCGTGGGCTGCCAGTGGCTGGCCGGCGGTGGCATCCTCGGGCCGCACTTCTCCTTCTCCTGGTACCGCGGGAGCCCCATCGGGCGGGAACGCAAGACCGAGGAGCTGTCGCGGGCGAGCGTGGACGACATCAACATCAACGGCCACGGCGGTTTTATCGCCGTCGGAAACGAACCCAATCTCGGTGACTCGCTGTGCGAGGTGGGCATCCAGTTCCAGGACGACTTCATCGAGTGGTCGATCAGTTTCAGCCAGAAGCCCTTTCCGCCGCCGTGCGACATCGCGAAGGAACTCGCGCGCCAATCGATTGCGAACTCGAAATGATGCCCTCGATGCGCCGCGAACCCCGTCCTGGCGGTGTCGTCCGCGCCGCCCTGGCGGTCCTGATCGCCGCAGTGCTCGTCTTGACGGGTTGCTCGAAGTCGGTGGGCGGCAACGCCGTGAAGGCGGGGGGCAACGCGCCGCGCAACAACAACTCCCAGCAGCAGTATCCGAACCTGCTCAAGGAGTGTGAGGTGCTCACGAGCGACATCCTGGCCAAGACGGTGGGGGCGGATCCGCTCGACATTCAAAGCACGTTCGTCGGTGCGATCTGCCGTTGGCAGGCGGCGAACCCGGCCGGGCTGATCGACATCTCGCGGTTCTGGTTCGAAGGCGGCAGCCTGAGCAACGAGCGCAAGGTCGCGGAGTTCCTCAAGTACAAGATCGAGACGCGCACGATCGTGGGCATCGATTCGATCGTGATGCGTCCCGACGACCCCAACGGCGCTTGCGGCGTGGCCAGCGACGCGGCGGGCGTGGTCGGCTGGTGGGTCAATCCGCAGGCGCCCGGCATCGACGCGTGCGGCCAGGCCCTCAAGCTGATGGAGTTGACGCTCGCGACGAACTCCTAGATCAGCGCGGGACTTCGAATCCGGTCAGCGTGGCCCGGCCGAGCTCCAATTCCTTCCACGCGCAGGACACTGCGAAGATCGCGATGGCCGACGTTGGGTATTTGATCGAAATGCGTTCGGCCGCATCGATGCTGGCGCCGTCCACCGGTGCGCCCGCGAGGCCGAGCGCCAGGGCGGACATCGTGGGCTCGTGCCCGACGACCAAGAGGGTGCCGACGTCGTCGCTCACCGTGTTGATTTCGTCGATCACCATCCCGGGAGTGGCGCCGTAGAGCCGTTCGACGTAGCGGACGGGCGCTTCAACGCCGGTGTGCGCCAGAGTTTCCCGCGCACGCGTCGCGGTGGAACACAGCACGGCGTCGACGCCCGGCGCGTTCGCGCGCAGCCACTCACCGGCCAGGCCGGCCTCCCGGATGCCGCGCGGCGCCAGCGGCCGGTCGTGGTCGGCGACGCCCGCCGGATAGTCCGACTTTGCGTGCCGCATCAGGAGCAGGGTTCGCTGGCGCATCACGGGGAATCACGTTAGCCAGTGCGGCGCCCGACGCGCTACGCCGCGTCGTCGTAGGTCTGGCTTGCCGTTGTCGTCGTTGTCCGTCATCGTCGTTGTCGGTGTGGAAGAGTTTTTCGGGGTGGTGGTGGGTGTTGGTGCGGGGTTTCATGCGTCTTCTCCGGCGTGCCCGCACAGAACTGGTTCGGTTCCAACGCATCAAACGTGTTGATCTGTCGTGCCAACGCGGCCAGTAACCCGAGGTTCTACGTTGACGCGCTCCTAACACCCGGCAGTGTCTCGTTGCGGTTCGTCAACGGAGGAACCGATTCCCAGCTTGTTGCGCCGCGCGAGCACTACGACGACGACTACCGCTGTTGTTCAACAGTTCCAGCGAGCGTCTTCGACACCAACAGTGACGAGACGTCCGACTTCAGCTACTCGTCGGCCACCAACAAGCTCACGGTGGCGAACACCGGCTGGTGCATCGTCAAGATCAACTCGATAGTCCAATTCGCAGACATTCAGCGCGATGACACCTCTGCTCTATCACGACGGGTCGATCGCCCACTACGGACACTCGAACTGGTCCATCAAAGTGCAAGCAACACCTATCCGCCCCAGTGGTTCGGCGACACCTTCGTCATTTACCTCAACGCCGGGGACTACGTCCCACCGGGCGCCGTGTCAGCACTATCGGGTGACTTGGGGCAACTGCAGATAGGACGCATGTACACCGCCAGTGTGAATGACGTGGTGCCCACTATTGCGAGGGATGTACTCAGACATGCCCGGCATCCATGGGCCGAACACATTGCGCGCGCTGACGATGAGGCGAAGTTGTTCGCCGGGATAGAAGCTCAATCCTATTGGGGTGAGTTCGATCTCGACGTCCACGATGTCGCCCGGGGTGAGCTTGTCGACGCGGTCGAACGTGTGCGCGGGGATGTCGTGGGTCGTGCGTTGTCGGTCGAGATGGCGCAGGGAGGCGCGCAGTCGACCTTGTGCGCCCTTGTAGCACAGGATGGAGGCGCCGTTGTCGGTTACGTCGTGTATGCGCGCGCTCTGGTTGGGAATGGTGAAGGCCTGCAACGGAGTCCCGTGTTCATTGAGCTTCTGCACGAAGACGAACAGATCCATGTCGTCGGCACCTTCTGCCTCCACCCAGAGGTGGGCCTTGGGATATCCAACCAGCTCGGTATGCTGCTCGAACCTGAGCAGGAACGATGCCCATGCCGGGGCGGCCTGGGTGTCGTAGCGAACGCTTCCGTCTGTCGTGGGCGCATCGAGCAGCAGTGATCGGCTGGTGGCGTCGAGGTAGTGCTTCGTCGACGTGGCCGAGGCTGGCGGGAATTGATCGGCGGCAACGTTGATGCGGTCGCCGCCTTCCAGGTCGAGCACCGCGTAGCGCACGCGTGGTGTCGTCTCCCATCCGTTGTCTTCCTCTTTGAGGAAGTGGTCGAAGAACTTTCGCAGATCATCCCGGTTGGTCTCGTCGTAGTAGTCCGGCCATTCCTGACTGTTGTGGATGCGCAGCCACTTGTGCTCGGAGGCAATCCGTCGCCACCCTCGGAACGTACCCAGGGTGTGCAACGAGTTTGAATAACTCGCGACGACGTAGGCGGGAGCGGTGATGTTATCGAGACGGGCGCTCTTGTCCTTCCACAGCTGGTTGATCAGGGGGTAACGCTCGATTTCGGCCATGATGTCCTCCTGGCGCCCCTTGCCCCAGTAGGATCCTTCCTGCAGCATTCGCGCGAAGCCGGAATCGGGCATGCCGCCGCGCAGACAGAGATCTCGGTAGGTGTCGCTGACCCCTTCCCAGGGGTTGATCGCCGCAAGATGAGGCGGCCGCTCGGCTGCGACGAACCACTGGGAGGCAGCCAGATACGAGGTTCCGCTCATGGCTACCTTGCCGTTGCACCAGTCCTGGGTGCCCAACCACTCGATCAGGTCGTAGCCGTCGCGACCCTCCTGCCGGTCCCACAGCACACTGTCGCCGCCGGACTCGCCGACACCCCGCATGTCGGGATTGCAGATGGCGTAACCCTGAGCACACCAGAAGGCAGGATCGGGACCTTCGAACTTGTGGAGGCCCGAGACGATCCCGTCGTCCAACCCGACGAGGTCGAACACGCCACGAGCCGCGGGTGCACTGCCCTCGGCCTTGCCGTAGGGACTCCACGCCACGATGACCGGCACCTTGTCAGCCCCCACCGGGCGGTACACGTCGACGTAGATGACGACACCGTCACGCAGGGTAACGGCGATGTCCTTGTCGAGTTGAATGTCGACGGGCAGCGGCTTGAAGTGAGGTGCAAGTTGGAAGCCGGACTTCAAGGTTCGGGTACCGGGGGCGAACCCGCTGAGGACGCCCCACCGTTCACTGCCGGGCAGCAGTGGCCTCGACGGTCGGAAAAGCATCATGGAGTCGTTCATGGGAGTCTCATTCACTGTCCAGGTCGGTTCTGACTCATGCCCGGCGAGCGGGTCCGAGGGTGTGTACTGCGGCTGACCCGCGGCGGCCGGCCGGGCTGTTCAGTCGGTGGTGAAGTCGTTAGTCACCGCGAGATCAGTGCCGTCTCGGGTGCCGAGTTGTGCCTCGGGCACTTTGAAGAAGCCGCCGGTTTGATCCAAGCGCTGGCAGTCGAGCACCAGGGTGTGGTGGGAGATCTTCCACACGCCGGCCCGCTTTTCGAACCGGTCGATGTAACGTCCCCACACTGTGGTGAAACCGCCGTGCCATCGGTGATATTGGGTGGATTCGATGTCTCCGGTCAGGTAGGCCTCGACACGGGCGGTATCGCCGTCGATGTCGATCATCGTGCTGCCGACCGCATGCTTTGATCGCACCATCAGCGACAGGTCCTTGGCGAGAAAGGCGCAGAAGCCCTCCGGTGTCCCGACATACACGTCATCGGGAAAGTCGATTCGCGCGTCGTCGTGGAAGACCTCGCGCACGATCGTCATGTCGGCTCGGTCCACACCGCGGCAGTAGCGCATCAGCACGTCGTGGATTTCGGCTCGGTCGAGAAGTTCAGTGAGGTCCATGTCAGGGCTGCACTTTTCGCAGCACCGGGTCCGTGCCGTTGCGTTTGCCCAGTTGGGCTTCGGGCAGCTTGAACCACCCAGCGGGGCTGGCGTCCCGACGCATCCAGT